>JANODD010000400.1:0-25553 GCA_031412515.1 Planctomycetia bacterium
CATGGCGAAAAGTCGTAGATGAATACCGTAGCGGAAGCCGTCAAGGCTTTCGGAGGTTGGATTTACGAGTGCAAAGTCACATGAACGAAATGCTTGACGCATTCCGCTACAGACTTTTCGCCACACCAGCTTCCAGCTTGCGATTGCGCTCCTGCAATTTCCTGCAAGTGCTGTCCTACGATTACCAGCTCGATTGCTTTCAATCGCGTTAATCTTGCAAGACTACAACTTCGTTAACCCTCGGCTAGTATCGCCGACGGCTCACTCACACCAACATTCCTCCCGAATGAGGTTAAATGAGACGTCCGCGATCTAACAGCCGGCCATCTTGACCACTAACTATGATGTGGCGATGACCAAGACAGTTGACCTCCAAAACCTCTATCACTGCTTGCCGCCACACTTAGCCGAACGCACTTTTTTACGAACAAGTGTTCCGGCAAGTCACTCAGGCGAATATGTTCTCTACTGGACTCACCACGCCCTGCGAACGGATGATAACCCGGCTCTCGAAGTTGCGACGCTGCTAGCTGAACAACTCAACCTGCCGTTACTTGTCTACCAAGGACTCTCCGAAAAGTATCGCTTTGCCTCCGATCGACATCATACATTCATCTTGGAAGCCGCACGAGAACTTGAATCGCAGTACGCAACACTGGGTATCTCCTACGCATTGCATGTCGATCGAGCTAGTTCGCGACAGCCTCGATTAGCCCAACTCATCAAAAAATGCTCAGTCATGGTGACGGAAGATTTCCCTATCGAAGCCACCAGCCAATGGACAGAACGTTTCGCGCAAGCAGAATGGTGCCCAATTGTTTTAGTCGATACTGCGTGCGTGGTTCCATCGCGGATGGTTGGTCAAGCCTATGACCGTGCCTTTGTGTTTCGCGATGCAACCAAGAGGTTGTACCGCGATCGAGTAGACCGCCCGTGGCCTGTTTGTGCAGCAAAACCTGCTCATGCGAAACTTCCATTTCAGTCATTGGATTTACGCGACCAGAGTATTGCCAAGCTCGTGGCGCAATGTGATATCGATCACTCAATCGGACCAGTTGCAGATACGCGAGGCGGGTCCGAGGCAGGCTACGCGCGTTGGGAAGCTTTCCGAAAAAACGGACTTGGCAAGTATGCAGAACGTCGTAACGAAATCGAAATCGATGGCGCCAGTCGAATGTCCGCTTACTTGCACTACGGGATGGTTTCACCGTTTCGCATAGCCAGAGAAGCGTCGGCTGACGGAGCTGAAAAGTACCTCGACGAACTCTTGATTTGGCGCGAAGTTGCATACGCCTTTTGCCACTACCGAACCGATCTAGAATCCGATGCGAGTCTACCGGCGTGGGCAGTCGCAACGCTTTCCAAGCATGCGGACGACCCAAGAAATCCTCTGTCGTGGGAAACCCTGGCACGCGCGAAGACAGGGCAACGGTTGTGGGACGCCGCCCAACGCAGCTTGCTAAAACATGGCGAGCTTCACAACAACGTTAGAATGACTTGGGGTAAAGCCCTACTCGAATGGTCGATCGACTATCGGCAGGCGTTTGCTCGACTGGTTGATCTAAATCATCGATTCGCACTCGATGGTCGTGATCCGGCATCCTATGGTGGCATTCTATGGTGTCTTGGACAATTCGATCGTCCGTTTCTTCCCGAGCAAACCATTTTTGGAAGCGTTCGTCCAAGACCCATCACCAACCACGAGACAAGAACGGACTTAATCGCTTACATGAAAAAAGTAGACCGGCCAGTGGCTCATCCATCACCGCGTATTGCAATGATAGGCACGGGGCTCGCGGGACTCATGTGCAGCCGAACATTGCACGATCAGGGACTGCAAATCCAGTGCTTTGAAAAGTCGCATCGCGTCGGCGGACGAGCGTCGACCAGAATCGCTGGTGGTGAGACACAGTTCGACCACGGAGCTCAGTACTTTACGATTCGCGATCCAGTTTTAGAACCATTTCTTGAATCCTGGTGTGCGGACAATCATGTGGCGCAGTGGAATGGACACATCGTCTCGATCAATGAACCGGGAGTGTTTCAAGATGTTCCGTTGATGAACCGGTACGTCGGAACACCTACGATGGAATCACTGGCAAAGCACCTTTCGACGGACCTGTCGATTGAAGTCGATACGGAAATTGTAAACGTGCAGCGGAGGGAAACGGGGTACCGCCTAACATCCAAGGCAAATCGCGAACTCGGAGAGTTCGACGTCGTTCTCTGGAACTGCCCACCGCACCAAGTTGAAAAGCTGGTACCACAGTCAACTGAGTGGGTACCTGAACTTTCGAAAGTTGAAATGGTTCCCTGCTGGGCTGTTATGCTCGGCTTGGATCATCGATGGGACGTGCCCTTCGATGGAGCATTCGTCAACGGTGGAATGCTCAGTTGGCTAGCTCGAGATTCCAGCAAGCCGTTGCGTTCAACTGCGTTGGATACATGGGTAATGCATTCAAGCGTTTCATGGGCCGCTGACAATCTCGAACTGTCCGTAGAATCGACGATCAAGTGTTTGACCGAAGAAGCCGAACGAGTGACCGGTAGCGCAATGCCAGCGCTGCAGATTGCCAAAGCTCATCGTTGGTTGTACTCGAGACCGACCGAATCGCTGACTAACAAATCACTCTGGGACGATGTGCATCGACTCGGCGCCTGTGGCGACTGGTGCGGCGGCCCGCGCGTTGAAGGCGCACTGAAAAGTGGCATGGCTTTAGCTGGCCAAGTTTTAGGATCCCTGCATGAGATCGTTTAACCCGTAGCCTTCGGAAACTGCTGACTTAACAGCGGAACACAAGAATTTAAGTCACGCTTAACTGCTAACCCTTATTTCTTCTATCCGTGGGACCACTATGTTATCCGTAGGGAGGGAGAAGTACGTCTTCCCACGGATGGCATCGCGGTCCCACGGATAAACACCTTCGAACTCAACGATATGAAATCAGCAGCCCTCGTATACCCTCACCAGCTTTGGGAAAACAACGAAGCCGTCACGGTCGCGGACATCGTGTTCCTGATCGAGGATCCGCTGTTCTTTACGCAATATCATTTTCACGCTCAGAAATTATTGCTTCACCGCGCATCGATGACGGAGTATATGAACCGCTGCGAAAAACTGGATAAGAAAGTTCATCGCATCGAATCCAAATCGATCTCCCATTCGGGTGAAATAGGAGCGATTCTCAAGTCGAAGAAAGTCAGCAGAGCACTGGCCGTCGAACCCACCGACGATTGGCTGAAGCGACGCGTTTCCAAAGGTTGCCGCGATGCGCAAGTCGCGTTGGAGTGGTTACCGGACAACTCGTTTCTAACTCCCGACGCAGTCATGCAGCAGTGGGCGGAAAAGCGAGACCACTATCACTTCACCGATTTCTACATGCAGCAAAGAAAACGTCTGTCGGTGTTGATCGACGCAAAGGGCAAGCCCGTCGGCGGCAAGTGGACTTTTGACACTGACAATCGGAAACGACTCCCCAAAGGCGTAACGGTTCCAACGCTGAAGACACCCAATGATCGGCCCAGCGTCATTGAAGCGCGGAGCTATGTTGCCAAACAGTTCCCTCTGGGGCTCGGTCAAACGGATACCTTCTGTTACCCAGTGACTCATGATCAGGCTGTTAAATGGCTCGACACATTTATCGATGAACGATTCACTTTGTTCGGTGACTTCGAAGATGCCATTTCAACCAAAGAGACACACCTATTTCACAGCGTGCTGACACCCATGCTGAACACGGGTCTGCTAAAGCCGCAGCAGATCATTGACCAAGTGATCGCTGAGAGCGAAGAGGTGCCGCTCAACTCACTTGAGGGCTTTCTGCGACAAGTCATCGGTTGGCGGGAGTTCGTTCGGCTTGTGTACATCCACGCTGGCTCGCGTCAACGCACCACCAACGCATGGAATCTGACTCGTACGTTGCCGGCTTCGTTTTATACCGGATCGACCGGTATTGTCCCCTTTGATCAGAGTGTCAAGCGAGCCTTGAAGCACGCGTATTGTCATCATATCGAACGCTTGATGGTGCTAGGCAATTTCATGTTATTGTGCGACATTGAACCCAATGCAGTGTATCAGTGGTTTATGGAATTGTTCATCGACGCTTACGACTGGGTCATGGTTCCTAACGTCTATGGTATGAGCCAACATGCTGACGGCGGCCTGATGACGACCAAGCCTTACATTAGTGGCTCGAGTTACATCCTGAAAATGAGCGACTATGCCAAGGGAGATTGGTGTGAAGTTTGGGATGCACTTTATTGGCGGTTTGTAGACCGCGAACGAGAGTTCTTTGCCGCCAATCCCCGGATGCGTGTGATGGTCGGCCAGCTGGAACGTATGGGCACGAAACTCGACCATCATCGACGAGTCGCGGATCAGTTTCTTAGCAAACTTCATGGCTAGTGTTCTGTCCAGATTAGATTTTAGGGTTGCCGCTTGATTGTCGCACTATTGTCCCAATCGTAGCTGCAACAATTGAGACAATTGTGCGACACTCAATCCCAAAATTTAATCTGGACAAAGCACTGGTGGTTCACGATCATCTGAGTTTTATGTTTTCGGCTTGGTTTTTTGTGCCACTGGTTTGCCAGTGCAAACGAAGGTTTTGACTGTAGGTATTACCAGCCTCACCAATGATATAACTACCTCGGGCGAATCAGCCGAAGTGTGAATCGACACTCAGTGATTGACACCCAAATGCGCAATTTAAGGATCAAAATGCTTGACGGACTACTCGGTCGCACTACTCGAAATAGGCTGTCGACTGTTTCGAGGTTTGCAATGTGCATTGCGATCCTGCTGGTTATCAGCGGATGCATTCACTTGGGTTTGTATCTGGCGACCGGAACCACTTGGCATGGACCGCTGTCGCTGCGCAAGCCAATTCTCTTTGGTATTTCGGGTGGTATGACGGCTTTTTCAATTGCTTGGTTGATGACTCACTTGCGACCGCAATGGGCTGACCGACTGGTTGTGAACTCAGTGTCGTTCGCATTGTTGGTCGAAGTAGCCCTCATCACGATGCAATATTGGCGCGGCGTTGCCTCCCACTTCAATCACTCAACGCGCTTTGATGAATCACTCGAATTTACGATGATTGTCCTCATCCTGTACGTTACTGGTGTGATTATCTACTTAACGGTGCGAACCATCTGGCTTCGCGAGTTGGACCCTTCGATGGCATTTACAATCCGTACTGGAATGGCCCTGCTTGCGCTGTCCTGCGGGCTTGGAATTGCAACGACTGCGTTAGGAGAGGCAAGTCTATCTGCTGGAAAGTCTCCCGAGTTTTTTGGAAAGGCAGGTGTTTTAAAATTCCCACATGGAGCGGCTCTTCACGCTATTCAATTGCTCCCCTTCGTCGCTTGGCTTGGAGTTAGACTCGACGTAAAAAGTCGCTTGCGAGCCGTTCAGGCAGCCTTCGCTTCTCAGGTACTCTTTTTGATTTACGCTGTTTGGCAAACAAGCCAGGGTCGAGATCGTTTTGACTGGGATACAATCGGCGCGAGCATTTTAGGAGCTACCATCCTGACGGGCTTAATCACTGTCCTAGAACTTAGTCGCGGTTGCGTTGATTATGTTTATCGTAAACCACGGCTCATGAGTTCTTTTGATCGGGGCAGCGAAAACGATTGACTTCAGGCCCTCGCAGTTCCATGTGTTTCGTTTTTCGACCGCTCGTTCGGGCTCGCCAAAGTCGGAATGAACTCGGCTTTAGCTCACGCCGCATCAACTTGATCACCTCGCCGGGCGTCAGTCCAAACTGCGATTGGATTGAATCAAACGTCGTTCGGTCTTCCCACGCCATCTGAATGATCCGGTCTGTTTGGTCGTCTGTAAGCGACATGTTTTTCCATCGAATAGTGAGGAGCCGAGATGTCCGGAAACCCTGGTATTGTCCCCTCGCGTCAAGCCTCTAACTCGCAAATTCCTGATCAGACCCCGTTTGACAATTGCGATTCGTTGTTTTTTGAACCTCAAAAGTGGAGTGGTTGATTGAGGGCTTGGCTGCACCGGCTTGTTCATCCACAATTGTTGTAACTAAATTCTGCGGCCGCAAGCAAAAAGGTGTGCCATGCCCACAATAGCCGACGATGCAAAGTCGTTCGACCATTCTGATCTGAAGGAGTCGCTGGAACGCGATTTCCTAGGACTAATTATTGCAATTGCTCTGAGCTGATTGCCAACATGGCGACCGAAAGGTTGAACAAGGCTCGGGAGATGCTTGGGAAATTCAATTCGGCGAAACATTCGACCCCAGCGACAGAGATGCTTTCGTCGGCTTCCGTCGACTCCTCTTCACCATCACCTTGAACCAAAACCAGTCGTGATGGCGAGGACTGGTGATCCAGAACAACCAGATCCCGCATGGAATTTATTCGACGAAGTTCTGGAAGAAATCCTGCCAAGCGGACATCCGTTCCAAATTTGTCTTGAAATACCTCAACGTTAAACGTCTCGGTCGTGTCCGTCGCTTGAGAATGGACACTTAATGAGCAACTCGCACAGTCTTGCCCACCAACTCCCTTGATCGCACTATATAGAACTTGGCGTATTGCTCCATCCGCTTCGCTATCTGCTCCTGAAGTAATCTGGTAGTCACGCCCCGGATGGTCATTTGCCAGTTGGACGGCAATTCCGCGAAGCGCCAGTAAGATCTCTTGTTCGGTCATGTCTCATTATTCCGTTGGTAAGACGCAGTAGCGTATGGTTCGTAGAGTGTTGACTAGGTGCTAGCGAGAGCGTCCCGCTTAGGAGTTTGAACTGAACCTGGTCATTACGGTGGTATAGTCTCATCAGCCGAAAGGCGTTAGCCTCCGGTTGTGTATTGAACGGGAGGCTAACGCCTTCCGCTGATAAATCACCTGTAAATCCGCGTTTTCAAGTTCATTCCTAAGCAGGACGCTCTCTAGCGCACTCCGGCTGAATTCACTCTACGCTGACGACCAGCGGAAAGTGCTTGTCGATTATCTCAAAAAATGTCTGCTGGCGAAGGGGCTTGGTCATAAACTCGCTTATCAACTCACACTTTTATTGTCGCCTTTTGCTCCGCAAAAGTAGCGTTGGGCCTAGTATTGGCATCGCACGCTCCACTATGCGCTGCAGTATTAAATACGTCCAAGACAAGAAAAACAAAAGCAGGCGGCCATTCTTGGCCGCCCGCTTTGAACTAATGCGAATCTACGCACTGGTGATTACATATTGCAGCCACAGCTTACACACTCACAAACATCGCAAGCACAGGTGTCGCCATTGCAGTCTGGGCACTTGCAACATTCACATGTGCAGTCTGTCTTTGCACATGCTTCCACAGTTGCTTTGCAGCATCCCAGCGAACATGAAGCAAGTTGAGTCGTGCTGGTAGCTGCACAACCGCACGCACCGCAATCACAAGTGTCACATGAACAAGTGACGCCGTCACACTCTGGGCATGTGCAATCAACACAGGCACAACCCGTTTGAAGACTGGCGCTTTGAAGAGCGGCGTGTGCCGCACTCTTGCTAGTCGTAAAGTAAGCAAGTGCAATAGAGACTACCACCAGTAGTCCGACAACGGAAAATAACTTCATCTGAAGATCCTTTTAGATTTTGGTCAAAAATTGAAATATGTCCACTCGGGCGAATTTCAGTTCAACCAAACACAAAGGAACGCAAGCAGCGGAGGGCCATGCCGCGGCACTGGCTTTAACAACTTGTCACGAAAACTCAACAAGTCACTATCAGAGGCACATGCGGAATGTGAGAACGGTTGCAACGCATGGGGCACCGCTGGAACAGTCAGTCGCTTGTGTGTATCGAGCGACTGGAAAATAGTCGGAATCGACTTGTTGCAAGCACAACGGACGACAGGTACATCGCTTACGCAAGACTCGCCATCAGACGACTGCCTGACTTCAGATTTAATTGTGATGCAACACGTTGCGACTTGCACACAATGGTCACAGGCGACTGCGCTTTGATGAGCGTCAACAGATCGCACACAGCAGCAGGGCGTCAGTATGGCAAAAGCCATGTTAACGTAAAGTGTCAGCGCACAGACGATCGCTGTTGGTGCTTTGAGGAATTGCATGTTTTTATTATAGCTAAATCCATCCATCGAAGTCAATTTCAAAGATCCCGAACAGAAATCAAGAACATCTTCAAAACTGAAAATCGCTCATTTAAAATGAGTAGATCAAAGGCGCCGGGTCGTCTCAAGCCCGGCCGTCCGGGGTGTGGCTCAGCCTGGTAGAGCGCTGCGTTCGGGACGCAGAGGCCGCTGGTTCAAATCCAGTCACCCCGACTTTTACAGCAACGCGTGCCACCCTAAAATTAATTTTAGACAAAGCGCTAGTCGCGCTGACCGCACAGCGTGTGGTATTCAGCCGGAGGTGAGTTTCAACCCAATGATCGAAACCATCAAAAGAATCAGAAAGAAAATACGTCCGGCGTTCATAGGCTCGCCGATGAGAATTACGCCTAACACACCCGTGCCGAGCGCGCCGATTCCAACCCAAACCGCATAGGCAGTGCCGATCGAAATGTCCCGTGAGGCAAGTGCAAGCAAATACATACTTGCAACAATTCCGGCGATAGTCAGAACGCTGGGAACCAGCTTCGTAAAGCCTTGGCTGTACTTGAGTCCTATTGCCCAGCCAACTTCCAAGACACCTGCAATAATTAAAAAAATCCACGCCATGACGACGCTCCTTTAAAGTGGGGCACGTCGTCTTGTCTTAACCGGGTACGTCGCACATCGTCCGGGCCTGGGTGGCAGTTACTACTATCTAACACGCTACGCGAGATTAACTGCTTGGTCAACGTCTTTGAAAGAGAACCTAAGAAAAAACGGCACCCGGGCAAGACGCGTAGATTAATTGTTGAACACCTTAGTCCGACAGCTTAGGTGTTTCTTCGATTGTCGGAGTTACCCGCCGGGTTCCCGAGTAAAGTTCAAACTCGAGCAGCCGACAATCAAGCTGGGCGGTTACGAATTCAATGCGACGCTTGGGCTTGAGGCCAATCTTCTTACCGAGTTCGCGGTTGCCGGTGAACACATATCCCCAATACCCGCCGCAACTTTTCTTCATGAAATCTCCGATCTGCGAATAAGTCTCCATCAGTTCCGTTTCTTCGCCCAGACGCTCGCCATACTCTGGATTGAACATTAGGACGCCACCCTCAGGCGGAATCTCAGTCTCACGAAAATCGCAAACTGAAAAATCAATCAACTTGTCAACATCAGCGGCTTCCGCGTTGGTTCGCGCGATCTGAACGGCTTCAGGACTAATGTCGGTCGCGATGATCCGCAAATCGCTCACCGACGTTTTCAACTGGTCCAAGCTCTCGCGCTGGACACGATACTCATTGCGATCGAATCCAAGGACATGCATAAACGCATAGCGATTTCGCAGCAATCCGGGATACCGCCGAGTAGCGATAAGTGCCGCTTCGATGGCGATCGTTCCCGAACCGCACATCGGATTCACAAAGGGAACTTTGCGATCCCATCGGCTTGCCAGGATCGTACCGGCCGCAAGCGCTTCGACCATCGGCGCTCTGCCAGGAATTTTGCGATAACCATGCTTTGCTAACGTCTCGCCAGACGTGTCGATGAAAATCTCCGCATCTTCGTTTCGCCAAAAAAGATAAACCACCGTGCCACGCAGTTCCGGCCCGGAATCAGGCCGCTCGCCGGTTGCCTTCCGCATGCGATCAACGATTGCATCTTTGACTTTTACATTGGCGAACATCCCTGAGCGAATGGTCTCGTGAACGACGTTGCTGTTGACCGTAAAGTAACCACCACTGGCAATTAGAGATTCCCAAGGAATCGAAGTAATCACGCGATACAATTCGTCAGGATCATCGCAGCGAAATTTGCGCAATGAGTACATGACTTGACTGGCACATCGCAGCGTCAGATTGAGTCGAATGCAGTCGGTCATGGTGCCGATTAGTTCGACGCCAGTATTGAAAGAGCCGGTCGGGCGGTAGCCCAGTTCGGTTAGTTCTTGCTGAACGCCGGGGGCAAGCCCACGGTTGCAAGTCACGATAATGCGGCTGGGATGAGTAAAGACTTGCATAGTAACAAAGCGCTAAAGGTGTCGGTCGTTTCCGACGAACCATTCGCCGACTGAACCAAAGATACAGGTTACTATCTTAGTCGAAGCCGGTCGGTGTGCCACTGGCTTAGCCAGTGAAACGAAGGAGGGGAGTGCTGCACCGAATAGTCCGTCCAACCTTGTATGCTTGTATGATACGATCGAAGTAAAGCACTGAACTGAGGTAAAGAAATTACGTCATCGATTCACACTTCGGCAATTTCACTGCAGTTGGTTATATCTTTGACAGATTTTTTCTTCTTACGGCCGACAGCTTCGTTCGCACTGGCAAACGCAAACCAGTGGCACACGAAAACGACGGCCGTGCATCACAAATCCCGCATGAGCCCCTTAGCCAGCCTTGCGCGTCGTAGTGCTTTGAGGCATCATATTGCGAATCACTTCGGCCCATCGGCGAAACGACCGGGTGTTCTTGTGGGCAAGCCCACTCCAAAAGCGATGATTTCTCCAGCGCGGAATCAATTGCACCGGCGGTGACTGCCAGTCTTTCGCTGCGATGCGGGCTTGCATGATCTGCGGGTGCGAACCAATAAAAGGCTCGCAAGTACGCAAATCCCACTCGTAATTCAGAGCCTCATCCTCTCCAGAAGCGACTTCATGTTCGTCGTAGATTCTCACAAAATAGGTCCACTTGGCGGCCATATGACTTGGCGGTTTCACATAACCATAGTGATAGACCCACGCGCCGGTGGATCGGGAACGCAGTTTGCGACCTTCTATTCTGAATCCACACGCGTCGCCATGCGATCGAACGCCGGAATTGCGACGAACGATGCGGACTTGTCGACGGTATGGCAAGGGATCGCGAATGAAATAGTCGGCGCGAAAGTGATGATATCGAAAGCTGAGTCCGTCGACGCCGGGTCGGTTCAGATTGTTCTGCATCGCTCGCTTCAGACGGGGATAGTCACGCTCATGCAGTACCTCGTCAGCTTGTAGGTAAAAGCACCAGTCGCCAGTGCAGGCATCCAGAGCTAAATTGGTTTGGTGTCCCAAGATTACTCCGCCACGACTAAGCGAATCATCCCAAACCGTGTCGATGATGCGGATTTTCGAACTATCGATACTTAATATTCGCTGGCGGGTTCCATCATTGCAGTCGCCGACGGCAACGATCATCTCGTCGACCAAAGGAAGCAGCGAACGAATGCTCTCAACAACTGGATAGTCGTATCGGATCGCATTGCGAACAATCGTAAAGCCTGAGACGAACATGGACTGACTGTACTTTCCGTTAGGCCGCTCGCGTAGCACTTCGATTCATCGTGTTTTGAATAACTGCATGCACCACCAACTGGACATCCAGATCTTGCATGCACTGGACAGTCTTCAACCGGCAGGTCTTAGCGCAACATGGGCGACAGGGCAAGTCCGCAGTGAGAATCGTTTCCAACAAGTTGTAAGTCTGAGTGCTGAAGGGGTCGGTTGGACCAAACAGACTGATCACCGGTCGATTCAGTGCAACGGCAACGTGTCTTGCACCGCTGTCGGTCGAGACCACTGCAGTTGCTCGGGCCATCACTGCTTTCGTCAATCCGATTGGCAAATCTTTGGAGCGTCCCATGCTCGCAACCAATGGATGACTTACTTTGGCTGCAATTTGGTTTGCTTGATCGCGCTCCGATGGTCCACAATGCAAGAGAACTTGATAGGAATTTTTTTCAGCTAGCGTTTTTGCGAGTTCAAAAACTTTTTCGGACGGCCAAAGCTTAGATTGATCGAAAGCCGTATTGTTATTGATGACAATGGTTGCTGCTGACGGATCGAAGTTACACAGGCTCCATAATTCATCAGCGAGTGTCAACTCATCAGGAGTCGTAACAAGCTGCATCTTTCGGTCAGCGACTTCACATCCAATATATTCCGCCAGTCCCAAGTAGTAATCGATCGTCGGCGCATGAACCAGCTTACCCGCGGCGTTACTAACTTTCGGGACAGCCACTTTGTCGGTTAGCAACCATCCTCGAGCGTCACGTTTGTACCCGACAATCCGAGGGATCCCGGCGAGTTTCGCGACTGCAGCGGTCCATAGTGAATTGGTCAGCAATACGATCGTATCGAGCTTAGCGGCTCGAAGAACACTGACCAAACCCGCACGAGTCGGCAGACCAGGCCGCTTCTTCTTGTCGAAGAACAGGTGGCTATCGAGCATCGTTGTACCAGCCAGCACATCCGCCATGACCGGTCGCATGACACCGACCAATTCAACATCGGGCAGTCCACTGCGCAGGGCTCGCAGGGTAGGTGTTGCCATAACGACATCACCGACCCAGGTCGGTAAGAAAATTCCAATCCGTGTTCGCATGTTCAAGCCGCGTTCTCCTGTTTCGAAGCGGCATAATAGATTTCAGTGCGGCCAATCGACAAGAGAGGTTAGGCCATTTTGGCTTCTTTCAGCCAAACGAGTTTACAGGTCGAATGCTAGCAGCATTGTCGCCTTTTGCTCCGCAAAAGTAGCGTTCATCTCGTGCTTGCACAGCAGTACTTGCAAGAACCAAATCGCAGAAGGGAGCTTTCAATGCCAATATCAGACCCGTCGCTACTTTTGCGGAGCAAAAGGCGACAATGCACTTCAGAGCTTGACAACTTCCCCATCGCGAGATGCGGAAAGGAAGCAGGCGTCCAGGATTTGTTGGGTCTTGAGGGTCCAATCGGGCCATTGGTCATCAATCGACTTGTTGAGTAGCAAGTCCGAGAAAGTTCGGATCATATTTACTTCTTGCGCATTGGCTGCTCCGCTAGAGTACTCAGAGGTTGCGAATCGCTGTAAGTGGTTTTCCATGTTGAAGACGCAGTTCTCAACGTTGAACACATCTTTGCCAACAAATGCTTCTACCTCGGGTGAGTGATAGGGCAGCACAAAATCGTTCAATTTTAAATAGCCTTTCGAACCGCTTAGGTGAAGCCACTGCTGATTTTCGGTTAGGAACGAGTTAAAAAAGTTTGCTGATACGCCACCTGGGAAAATCAGCTCGACGCTAATTTCGCCTGGCACCGGCTTGGGACTGGTCTTGCCTTGAAGTGGCGTTAGCGTTCGCGCGCGGACTTCTGTCGGCAATTGCCCCTTAAGTACCCACAAAAAGAAACGCGAACAGTACCAACCCAAATCGCCTAGACAGCCGTAAGGTTCGAGCTCACTGGACGTTCGAATGTTAGATTCGCAAAAGCCAGTATCGCCAGCGAATGTGAATTGGCTGGCCATTCGACGTAGCTGCCCAAGCTGATTTTGATCATCGAGAATTTTACGGATCATGGGTAGCCTCTGACTGTGCATAAACATCACTCCGTCCATGTACTGGACTTTGTTGCGCTTGCATGCGGCCAGCATTTCAGTCACTTCAGCAGCGTTCAGTGCGGCAGGTTTCTCGCCGAGTACATACTTGCCGGCTTCGGCAGCTTTGATCACCCATTCACGACGGAGGGCCGTTGGCAACGGAATATAAACGGCGTCGATATCTTCGCGTTCAAGCAGTGCTTCGTAAGAACCAACCGCTGCGGGACACTTTTCAAATGGAACCTGGGAAGAGCACTCATTGACGAAGCGTTCAGCGGAGGCGTGATTGCGACTGGCAACGGCCACTACCGAAGCGTTACCGGCGAGCCGAATTGCTTTCCAGTTTTTTCGCGCTATACCGGCCGTTCCTAAAATCCCCCAGCGGCAGTTGCCAACACTCATCAAAGTCTCCGTGAATTCTCAAGTTGAAATAGGATGTAATTTTGCCACTCCTCGCTGACCACCACCGAGTTTACTCGGTGGTGTCGAGACTAGTAGGCTAAGTCGCTAAACTCCACGCCGTCGCCCCCACGAGTTCGGCTGCGAGCTTCGCTCGCAGCCGAACTCGTGGGGGCGAAGACCGATCGTCTATTGCTTTGCTGATGAGTCATTGAACCACCTAGCAAGCTAGGGTGGTGGCGTTTATTGTCAATTTAAATTGTGCTGAAGCACTTACTATATGTGCTTCTATACTCGACCGATTACCACCAGGCACATATCGTCGGCTTGTTCGGTTCCGAGGACAAATTGATTCAAATCCTGAACGATTCGATTTCCAATCTGTTTAACGTCGCTGTCTGCCGATAACATCAAGTCTTGGATACGAGCGATTCCAAACATCTTTCCGTCTTTGTTCGGCGCTTCGTTGATTCCATCGGTGTAGAGCAGCAACTGTTCGCCCGATTGGATTTCCATTTGTCCCAGTTCGTATTCGAAATCATCGATAATTCCGATCGGTACACCAGCTTGTTCATCACCGGGTTCAAGAATCCGTTTGCTGGTGGTTTTCCAAAGCGGAGCCATATGTCCGGCATTGACGATTTCAATTTTATTTGAATTGGGATCGAGAATGAGGCACAGGAAAGTGATGAACTTCTCGACGCCTAGTTTGGATATAACGCTGTTCAACAAGCTGATAGCTTTGGCGCAGTTGGGTTGGCTTGCCAGCGAAAAGCGAGTTTCCGTCGACAGCTTTGCCATGAGCATTGCGGCCGCAACACCGTGACCTACGACATCAGCAACGATAACGGCTAAGCGACCGTCTGGAAGCGGGATGTAATCAAAATAGTCACCGCCAATTTGCTGGGCTGGTTCATAGAAATCATGGAAAACGTAACCATTAAACTTGGGCGGATGCGACGGCAAGAACGCGCGCTGAACGCTTTTCGCTAGTTCTAGATCCTGCTGCACAAGCCGCTGTAGGATTACTTTTTCGTGCAACTGAGCGTTCTCGATTGCTACGCCCGCTTGGGACGCGATGCTTGCGAGAATTTCGAGATCCGGCGTTTCGAATCTTCGCCGCGCATTGAGTGTGTCCATCTGAATCGCGCCCAGAGGTTCACCATTGCTGTCGAGCAGCGGAGCGACAACCATCGAGCGGATGCGAAAGTCGGAAACACTGTTTGCCATCTCAAAGCGTTCGTCACTAGATGCGTCCAGCGACATGATTGCCTGCTTCGACTCCATGACTTCTTTCATCACGGTACGGCTGATGCGAAAGCCGTCTTGCTGATCCTGCTGGCGAGTCTCCACACATTCCAATCGCAGCTCGCCCGATTCGTCTTTGAGCACAATGAACGCTCGATCTGCTTGGACGAAGATTCTGAAGAGCGTCTTAAGTACTTTTGGAAGAACTTCCTTAAGAGCGACAGCTCGAGCCAAACTGTGCGTTATTTCGATCACGGCTTTCAAACGCAATTCGGACGAAGTGATTAACTGCGATCCAGTGCCGGTACCGCGAATATCAACCTTGCCAGTCACGGCACGCGAGTTTGTTTGGCTTTCGGTATCATCGGCCATCACAATTCCGAAGTTCGAGGAACCTCCAGATGCCAGGCCTGATTCAGCTAAGGAGGAGCTATCTTCTTCGTGGGAGTGAAAGGAAAATTCTAAATCGCAGATACGAATCAAGTCACCATCGTTCATACGCGTTGGTTCGTTGATCAATCGGCCGTTTAGAAACGTCCCATTACGGCTCTTGAGATCCTCTAACAAAAAGTCCTTGCCGCGAGTATTGATACAAGCGTGTTGACGACTGACCGACCCGGAGTCAAGCGTCAATTCACACTCCGGATGCCGCCCCATAATCATTTTCGGTCGGTCGAGTTCAAAACGTTTGCCGAACGCAGAGCCGTTGATCGCAGTGAGGTAAGCCATGTCAAAACTCGAATGCAGTCGAAATTGGATAGCCGCTTATTCTAACTCAAGTGCCGAGCGAATGAGGGCCTCAAAAGCGTCGGCCGGTGATTTATCGTAAGGCTCAATGGGACTTACCTTCTGGTTGTTCACCTGCTCTTCGCTGGTAACAAGTTTCTCGACGCGGGTGATCAGTTGTTCCGACCGAGTCATGAACTCACGAATTTGCGTCGGAGTAAGATCCGGCTTGACCTCCAAGCCGGACTGATTTTTGGCCAAGACGGCACAGGATTGAAGGGTAATCTCAAGGTCGTTTCGACCAATCTTCCGGTTGGCAGCGGCCCGCAATAGGCGGCGTTCAATACGATCAAGGGCTTCGAGTTCCACGGTCGTCATGCCATCGCTGCCAACTGACTCCACCGACAACTTCTTCGCCTGTGAAATCACCGACTGAACAACGCCCCAAAGCAAGACAGGATTATCCGTCAAACAGTTTCGCAACCGGTAAAGTTGCTTGGTGGTCATTTCTTTGTTACGAATTTTTGGCAGCAAGGCTTCTAACTGCAATAGAATCGATTCGCGGTCTTCAGTAGCCAGTGCGCTTTGTTCGACATACGGAATCAATTGCTCCGTAATGGCTGGCTCGGCATACTTGTATTGATCCGCGAACATGATCCAGCTGCCGAACGCGCACACCGCAAAGAAAACCGAGAGACTTAAGATTGCAACGACCAAGCATGCGGGACCCAGCGAAGGCTCTTTGGGTCTTGCCGCATTCGCGGTCGAACTAGGACTCAGATCGGATGCATTCTTGTTCACGTCGTTGGAGGACAATCGAAATTACCTAATTGAGTTAACTTGCCAGCGAAAGGCAACGCTGTGAAGCATTTTGGCGAGCAATGTAGCTGGTTTCGTGAGAAACCGGGCGCACCGTTGACCACCCTGTTGCATCCGGTTTCTCACGAAACCAGCTACCGTTCTATGCAAAATGCTTCACAGCCTTGAGCGAAAGGGTTGGATTACAAGTTACGATAGTCAATCGACAATATCTCTAACTTCAACTTGCCTTTGGGCACGGCAACTTCAATCGTTTCGCCGACTTTCTTTCCCAGCAGGGCCATACCGATCGGGCTGGTCGAGAGAATCTTACCGGCGTCGTAATCTTCATCGCCTGAACCTACAAGCGTGTATTCCTCTTCATCGTCGTATGCCAAATCGCGAACTTTTACGGTCGCAAGAACCGATACTTCTTCTCGGTTCAACTTGGCAGGATCGATAATATAGGCGTTGGCCAGTTTATCTTTACGCTGGTTGATTTTAGCTTGTGTGAGTCCTTGGTTTTCGCGCTGAGCATGATACTCAGCGTTTTCTTTCAAGTCACCTTCGGCCCGCGCTTCGGCAATCTTCTCAGCAATTAAAGGCATTTCAACCGCTTCTAAATGCTCTATCTCAGCACGTAACCGGTTGTAAGCTTCTTTAGTCATCGGAACCATTTCCGACATCGCAACACTCCCTCACTAACGGATCGTTTCTGGGACACCGAATTTCAAAGAACCAGAGCAAAAAAATACGACCTCTTTCCATGGGAAGAAAAGAGGTCGGCTCTATTCTAATGTGCTCTGCTTCGCTTTTATGCTCTTGCAAAGGGTTCGCATTCTGCAACTCACCGACAAATCAGTCGACGAATTCAATGCGTGATGGATATATGTTTGGAGCTTATTGCCAACTTGTCAAGCGCTTTAGCCACCCCCTGGAGGGGTAAAGCGAAAAAAACGAGCTATCCTGCACGTTCAATTTTAACTCAACGATCGTGTGTTAGTCTGATAAAGCAGCCGACCACAACCAGGACAATTAACTGGAATGCCGCCGTTGAGTCGGTCGAGCAGCTGGGTTGTCAGCGTTTGGTAGCAACCCCCGCAGCTATTTGCCTCAAGCTCCGCCATGGCATCTTCACCCCGAGCCGCCACCAAACGAAAGTAGTCGCGTTTGAAGTCGCCATCGAGCTGCGATTCCACACTCAACAATTCACTTTCGACTCGCGCGAGCTCAGACTCGACTACAAGCATGCGTTCAGAGACTTGCTTTTCAACCTTAGTGACTTCGGCTTTGACTTCTTCGACAAACTGAATCGCCAATTTTAGAGATTCGGCAGTCGTGTCGATCTGGTCTAATAATTCCAGCGTTTCATCGGAAAGCACAATGTTGGCTTGATGATCCGCGGCAATTTGCTCTTTGATCGTCTGGTATTCGCGGTTTTCTTTGGCCGCGTTCAGTTTCGCTTCCCAAGAGTGAATCTTCTGTTCACGCTCTTTGAGGAGCAATTGCTTTCGGTCAGCATCCATCCGCATTTGCTTATGCTGGCCGCGAATTTGCTCCACATTCGCCTCAGCCGCTTGCAATTTCCGCTGTGCCGCAAGGATTGTTTTTGGCCCGCGATCAAGCTGCCCTTTGAGGTCAGTCTTCTGACGGTTGATGCGATGCAGTTGCTGCATCACAGACGCGCTAACGGCCATCGTTTCTCCCGGTATGTTGAACTACAGTGAATTGGATTATGAACAAGTTCCTAATGAGAATAAAGGTTTTCCCTAATCGCCACGTCTGCGGTCGAGTGAGGTCTTATTCCTACTCGTGCTCAGGCTTTGCGGTACTCGTGCTTCTACTCGACGTCTTTCCCGGGTCGAGTACCAGTACCATTTCATTGAGTACGAGTACGATCAGACCTAAGGCATTTATAGTAACCTAAGCCGACGCAATTCGATACGCCCGCCCGCGATTCCAGCCAAGCTCTTAACCGTTGGTCTTCAGGTTCACAATGACCCTCGCATCGCGTGTGTAGGCAAGATTCAGGTACAATTGGCGAATTATAATTGTTACGACTGCTGGCCAGTCGTCTATAAACTTCTTGTATAAATTTTGGTATGAACGATTCTATGAGCACTTCAAACTCAACCTTTACCGACTCATCTGGTCCCCAAAAAGGCTTCCCGTGGGGCTGTTTGGTGGGTGGGTGCCTCTCAGTGTTCCTGCTGATTGTTATCGGCCTCTCGGCGACGTTTTATGCCACCTATCAGTTGGTTAAGGCTCAAGTTGATGCCTACACCTCCACTCAACCCGTAGAGATCCGGACAGTGGAGTACACCGAACAAGAAGTTGCTGCGGTCAAGCAGCGCATCGAGGACTTCAAAGTTGCCCTTGAAAAAGGAGAATCCCCCGAACAATTAGTCTTAACTGCTGA
Source organism: Planctomycetia bacterium (assembly GCA_031412515.1). Lineage (GTDB taxonomy): Bacteria > Planctomycetota > Planctomycetia > Pirellulales > Pirellulaceae > Aureliella. Next base: position 18,972 of record JANODD010000400.1, read on the forward strand.
TGACATCAACGCCATGATCAGCAGCGAGAAAGAACTCAAAGGAAAGCTCTTTGTCAAAATCGAGGACGGCGAGATCAAAGGTGAAGCCAGTTTCCCACTTCCTGAAGGCCTACTACTTGGAAAAGGAAGGTACTTCAACGGCTCGATCTCCATGAAGGCGTCGCTCGATAACGGAGTACTGATCGTGCAGGTCGATGAGGCAGAAGTCAACGGTAAGCCAGTGCCGGAAGACTTCATGAAAAGTATGCGAAATCAGAACCTAGCCAAAGATGCATACAAAGACCCCGAAACCGCAAAGTTCCTAAAGAAGTTCAAAAGCTTGACGATTGAAGACAACAAGGTCATCCTAACGCCCGCTGAGAAGAAACCTGATGACGTTCCAGCCGAAGCGGCCCAGTCTAAAGAAGCTTTGCCAACCGAAGCTGGGTCTAATGAAGCACAGCCAACAGAGAACGGATCTGCTAAAGCGGAGATCACCGAAAAATTAGATTTAGTTCCGTCCAACCCAAATTGACACCGAAGGAAATCTGCGATGCAAAACATGATGCGGCGTGATTTTGTAGCGACAGCAGCAACTACTTTAGCCATGACTAACCAGCCACTGCTGGCGGCAAATGACAAAATTGTCATCGGAATTATTGGACTCGGCGGACAAGGCCGAGGGCACCTGAATTCCTATCTCAGTATTCCCAATGTCGAAGTGGCTTACGTTTGCGATGTAGACGAACAACGATTAGCCGATGCTGCCAAGATCGCACCTAACGCAAAACCTGTCAGCGATCTGCGGAAGATCTTGGATGACAAAGCGGTCGATGCGGTTTCAATCGCGACACCTGATCATTGGCACACACCCGCTTCCCTATTAGCCATGGCGGCCGGCAAGCATGTCTACGTTGAAAAGCCATGCTCACACAACTTGCGCGAAGGTCGGTGGCTTGTCGATGCCGCCTCACGCTCTGGCAAAGTCGTCCAGCACGGAACGCAAAGCCGCTCGACTCCCTTCATCCAAGCAGCCATGAAGTTGTTAAAAGAAGGTGTCATCGGTGACGTGAAAATCGCAAAAGCTTGGGATGTGCAATTTCGTCCGCCCATCGGCAAGGAAAAGCCCAGCGATCCACCCAGCCGTTTCGACTATGACACATGGACTGGAGCCGCGACGAAGTTAGCGTTCCAAAAGAACCGCCATCACTACACTTGGCATTGGTGGCACAACTTTGGAACCGGCGATGCAGGCAATGACGGAGTGCATGAAATAGACATCGCCCGCTGGGGATTGGGTGTCGAAACACATCCATCTCAAATAGCCGCCATCGGTGGCAAGTATGTCCACAACGATGATCAGCAGTTCCCCGATACCATGACCGCTGCCTTTGAATACCCAGGCGACAGTTCAGTTGGTCAGCTTCGCCAACTGATTTTTGAGATGCGATTATGGAGCCGTTATCACCCGAGCGGCATGGACAACGGTAACGAGTTCCTTGGCACCAAAGGCCGAATGCTGCTGACCAAGCGCGGCAAAGTAGAGGTCTTCAACGAAAAAGACGAGCCGCTGAAAATTGCGTTGCCCGAAATCAAGCCCGTTAGCATTCAGCTACACCAAATGAACTTCGTCGACGCAATTCGCCGCGGCACGAGCTTGAATGCGAACGCGCTGACTGGGCATCTGTCTTCCAGCCTCCCGCATCTCGCTAACTTGGCTTGCCGAGTTGGTCGGAGCTTCCGTTTCGATCCCGTGCGTGAAGCAATCATCGGTGACGACGAAGCCAACCAGTTGCTCGAACGCAGCTATCGAGATCACTGGAGTCGACCCTCGGAAAGCAAATCGAAGGTGGCCACGTGAAAAGATGTTTTATGTTTCTTGCATTGCTGATGATGTTCAGAGCGGTCGTCGTAACCAGTGTTGCCAACGAACCTGTGGACGAGCCTGCACTCCGCTTTATAACTGAAGAGCAGCAAGTCAAGATTTTTGTCGGCGACGAAGAAGTTGCTGACTATGTCTTCAAAGACAAAGAGATTTTGCGACCTTATTTCGCCCACATAAAAACAATTGCTGGAAAGCAGGTCTCGCGGAACCATCCACCGCGCGAAAAAATCGACAAAACGGATCACGCCAGCATGCATCCCGGAATCTGGTTGTCGTTCGGCGATCTCAATGGCCACGATTACTGGCGTTTAAAAGCTCGAACGCAACATGTACGCTTTATCGAACCTCCCACGGTTAAAGCTGCCGCGGGAAAATTCAAAGTTCTAAATCATTACCTCGCTACAGACTCAGATGCAATTGTTTGTACCGAAGAGTGCATGGTCCAGGTGCGTAATGTAGACGCGGGCTACATGATCGCTATCGCCAGTGACTTCAAAACGGCCAGTAGTGATCTTCGCTTCGGAGACCAAGAAGAGATGGGGCTGGGCGTTCGAGTCGCTACGCCGCTGGCCGTTGAAAAGAAACTCGGTGGGCGAATCCTCGATAGCGAAGGTCGCATCAATGGCGAAAAAATTTGGGGCAAAACAGCTCGCTGGTGCGACTATGCTGGGCCACTTGATGGCCACTGGGTTGGAATGACCGTACTGACTTCTCCCAAGAATTTTCGACCTTGCTGGAGTCATGCTCGCGATTACGGGTTTGTGGCTATGAACCCTTTTGGTTTGAATGCTTTTACGAAAGCCGACAAGCAAGATGTGGTCGTGAAAAAGGGTGAATCGCTACGGCTCAGTTATGCAGTGGTCGTCCACGAGTCGACTCAAGAGTCGGGTTTCAACCCGCAAGCCGCTTACGAACAATTCGTTGCACAGGAGTGAACATGAGTCGACCGATTGGCTTGATCGGCGTGGGACTCATGGGCATCGCCATTGCACAACGCTTGATAAAGTATCAGTTTGATTTGATCGGCTGGGATTTGAAAGCAGAACAACGGACCGAGTTGACTCGCATCGGCGGACGTGTCGCAGAGAGCCTGCATCAGGTTTTCACCGAGTGCGATTTCATTATGCTGAGTCTGCCCAATCATGAGGTCGTTCGCAATGTGCTTGACGCACACACTGCGCATTTGCGGAGCGGCCAATACGTGATCGATACATCCACAGGCGATCCAAACTCAATTATTGAAATAGCCCACTCTTTGCAGCAGTATGGCATCGCCTATTTGGATGCGACCGTTTCAGGTAGCAGCGCTCAAGTTCGCGATGGCTCGGCGATTGGGATTGTCGGTGCAACCAAGCCCGCGATGATGGCCTGCCGGTCGATACTTAACGCGGTGACCCCGCAACTACTTCACGTCGGGCCGCCAGGAAGTGGATCGCAAATGAAACTGGTGACAAACTTAGTCTTAGGTTTGAACCGGGCTGCTTTGGCGGAAGGACTTGTTTTCGCACAGTCGTTAGGATTGTCGCTCGAAAGCTCGCTTGCTGTTTTAAAATCCAGCATGGCCTACTCGCGGATCATGGACACCAAAGGTAGCAAGATGATTGCAGGGGATTATTCCCCGCAAGCCAAGCTCGATCAACACGCCAAAGATGTCAAGCTGATGCTGGCCAGCGCGAGTCAGAACCATCTGAAATTGCCGCTTAGTGAAACACATTTAGCACTCCTGCAACGGGCATCGCAACTCGGTTTCGGCCAGTTGGACAACAGCGCCATTATTGAAGCGATTCGTGCAGTAGAACAAACAGGTGAGGGTGAGCCATGAAGCCGCTATCACCAAGTGCTCGCCGCATTGTTTTGACAGTAGCCATCGCTGGTCTGCTGTTCGACGGCTTTGAACTTGGCTTGATGCCGGTCGCTTCGCTGGCCGTCAGTGAATCTTTACTTGGCGATGCTTACACGAAGGAACTTGGTGGCAGTTGGTTTGCAAGCTTCACGGCGGCGCTGATGTTGGGCGCCGCAGTCGGAGGGATCGCCTTGGGTCGACTGGGCGATTGGCTTGGCCGAGCCAAAGCGCTTGGTATCAGCATACTGTTTTATTCGCTGTTCGCAGGAGTCGGGGCGTGGGTTGAAACGCAAGAACAGATGTTGGTGCTACGTTTTTTTGTCGGTCTGGGAGTAGGCGGTGTGTGGCCCAATGCGGTCGCTCTTGCATCGGAGTGTTGGCCAGATAAATCACGGCCCAAGGTGGCTGGGTTGCTTGGCGCCGCCCTTAACTTAGGAATCTTGGTGCTGTCTCAAGTTGCAAGAATGTGGCCAATCACGGTCGATTCATGGCGCTGGCTATTTGGTCTCGCTGCCGTCCCAGCTGTGCTCGGTGTGATGGTCTTATGGTTGTTGCCCGAATCGCCTGCTTGGTTGGCTTGGAAGAGCGAATCGCGTCGCAACGACGGCGATTCGAAGGACGCTGGTTCGGTTGCGGCTAAGCGATCGATTCTGTTCGAACTTTTTACGCCGCCACTATTGCGATTGACGCTTGTTGGCATCGTATTAGGCTCGATCCCGCTGGTCGGAGCTTGGGGTGCGAGCAAGTGGATGATCCCGTGGGCGGACTCGGTTAGCAAATTGACTCACCCTGGATATAAAGCCACCGTACAAGGTTGGTGGGCGATCGGCGCCGTGCTCGGCAGCTACTTCGGAGCTCAGATTGCCGCTTGGCTCGGTCGACGCCGAGCCTATGCAGTAATCAGTATCAGCGCGACAACTTTTACATTGCTCATGTTCCTTGGAACGAAGCCGCTGGCTCCATCTTTCCTGCCGATTGTCTTCGCTCAAGCATTTGTGTCGACGTTATTCTTTGGATGGCTTCCACTGTTTTTACCCGAGCTGTTTCCAACGCGAGTACGTGCAACAGGCAGTGGCATTGCATTCAATACAGGCCGATTCGCAACAGCCATCGGAGTATTCGCTGCCGGATGGTTGTTCCTCGCACTCGATGGATCGTATTCCAAAGTCGGTGCGATCGGCGCGTGTGTCTATGCAGTCGGCGCAATCGCAATTCTATGGGCACCCAAAAAAACAGATTTGCTTTCTTGAGCTTCTACCCAGGTTCTCGCTCTTCAAATGCTTTGACATGATCGAGCATCGTGCCAACTTCAAACATACTCGAGAGACTTGTCAAACACTCACGAGCGAGTTCAACTTTGGTAGCCGACTTCAGCGACATGCCCGGAAAGAACGCCAAATGGGGCTCTGCATCGCGACCGAGAAAATCGAGCGGATGCAGCAGCAATGAAGGCTCGATGCGATTGATCCAACAGAAAGTCATCGCCGATTGAAAGTAAGTCTTGGCGATCAATTTTGAAAACGTTGCCAAGTACATGATGTAACTGAAATGGATCGGGACCTTAACCCACGGCATAGTGGTGACTGGGATCTCGATCATCTGCGAATCGAGCGACGTCCAGCGATAAGGTCGCAGCGACATAAAGCCTGCCTTGGCCGAACCAAAGAGCGCCTTGCGTTGAGTTCGGTCGGCTTTCTTCAAGCGACTATGCAGCATGTAGTAGGCTCGTGCAATCGGTCCCAAGAAAGTTGGGAAGGTCGATGCATCGTAGCGATAGCCACGTTCGCTGAGCACTTCGAGGACCATCTTGGAGTAACTAAAACCGGGACCACGAAAGCCAACGGTTTTAGCACCCATCACATCGTGGATGGCCGCTTCGCTGCGATCAAATTCCTCGACCAATTGCTCACGGGAGTATTCATGCAACCACGGCTCGTGATGGAAAGAATGGTTAGCAATCTCATGGCCCGCAGAAGCAATGGCACTCAAAGGTTCGCGATTAACCGGTAACGCGGCATCTTGGCCAACAATAAAAAACGTGATCTTAATGTCAAGTGATTTGAGCACGTCGAGAATCGTTGGCACGACTTGCGGCAGATAGCTAGGGAAAACTTCCCAGCCCGCGTCGCCATGCGTTTTCATGTATGACCACTTGTTGTCTAGGTCCAGCGATACGCTCGAAATCATGGCACTGCATTTTATAGTAGGGCATTAAGAGTGACTCAGGCAGGGCTTTATGATAATCACGAGTTAGAAGTCTCACGCGTATTCCATAAAGCCTAGTGGCGATGATTAGCCATTCGCTAGCATACGGCAGTCCGTTTTTGCAGATGTTACCGGTTATCCTACTCACCGAGAAGCCACTGACCGGACATACAGTCGATACAGTTTCGACAAAATTGCTTGTTTCGTAAGTGTGCAAGGCGCACAATAAAGGGTTGTCCCGATCCCCAGTTGGAGAAGAAACATGCTCGCTATACAAATCGCTGCCGAGATCAATCATCGCTGGTATGAGCTTGAAAAACTGTCAAGTCTCGACCGGCTCCACGTGCTTGAAACACTTATTGAGCGCAACATACTAGCCACTGGGCCCTGCTGTTCATCAAGCTACGTTCCGAGTTACGAATGTACTTCCGATTTTGATTCGCGACCTCTGGAGGAAAACGCGGATCGGCGTAGGTTGGCAAAATAGTCTGGGGCTCTGTCCAAATTTAATTTTGGGGTCGTAAATGTGAGCCGTCGGCGCTAGCCGCGGGTGAACGAAGTACTCGACTCGACGTAAGTTACTAACAATCTAAGACCAACGATTTGCGGTCGACAGATTAACGTTGGACAAACTTTTCATCTTGCACGACAACCACTTCGTTCACCCGCG
>JANODD010000401.1:0-4777 GCA_031412515.1 Planctomycetia bacterium
GCACCGCGATTTCGAGGGCACTCAACGCTCGACGTGCATCCCCTTCGCTAATCCTCGCCAGAGTTTCCAAGGCTTGCGGCTCGGCCAATGTGGCAATTGCGCCAAGGCCTCGTTCACGATCACTCAGTGCTCGCTTCAACAACTCGACGACTTCTTCTTCCGAAAGCGGTTGCAGTTGAAATATCTGACTACGACTCAGCAACGCTCCATTGACTGCAAAGAAAGGATTACTAGTCGTTGCACCGACCAACGAAACGATTCCTTCCTCTACGTCTGGTAATAACGCATCCTGCTGTGACCGATTGAAGCGATGAATCTCGTCAACAAACAACAACGGGCGAGCTTGTCCAGTTGCAATCTCATCGCGCGCCCATTGCAACGCTTCACGCAATTCCTTCACACCACTGGATACAGCGCTCAATTGCCTCAGTCGCCCACCGGTTTCCGACGCCAACAAATACGCCAAAGTTGTCTTGCCAGTACCAGGCGGACCATACAGCAGAATACTTCCCATCCGGCGTGAATCGATCAAACGCCGCAGCAATTTTCCCGGTCCCAAAAAATGCTGCTGACCCACATACTCTTTCAGTGTTCGTGGCCGCATACGAGCAGCCAGCGGCAGGTTGTTGCGACGATTGTCCGCTTCGGCTTGTGCAAATAAGTCCATCGCTTTTTATGACCTCTCTCGCAACTGAATTTGCTCAGCCGCCCAGGGTGCTAGTTGCTCGCGAAAGATCTTCGAGTTGTGACGAATATCCGTTGGCAATCGCTTGGGATAGATCAAAACCCGCTCAACCGACTTCGTCAACTCATGGGACTGACCAACCGCCCGCAATTGGCCTTCCAGCTCTGCTCGCGTGGCAGCATCTTTTGGCAAATGCTCCGGCCACGGCTCAGCGATGATCACCGGCTGCTGCTTGCCCGCTTCACCAAATCCAACCAGCGCCGATCGGTGAACATGGGAATGGGTATTGAAGATCGCTTCGCAAGGTTCGGTGAACATCGGCCCATGAGTCGTCAGCACACGATGCGACTTGCGTCCACAACACCAAAACCGGCCTTGTTGATCCAAGTACCCGACATCACCCATGCGATGCCAAACTCGATTACCATCTTGAACTTTGTGCAGAGCGTTCTGATCCACGCGTGTTACGTAGCGATGCGTAACCACGTTTCCAGTTACCATTAGTTCGCCGATCTCGCCAACCCCAAGTGGTCGCACTTGCTCGATACGATCGAGCGGACCGTCATTGATCTCAATCACTTGCCATTCGATGCCCGAGAATTTTCGCCCGACACAGGTGCCCGCCCCCTGACGACACTTTTCAGCAGTCTCGCCAAGCACTTCACGCGATTCAATCGACGCGATCGGTAGTGCCTCGGTCGCTCCGTAGGGCGTGTACATGCAACCGTCTTCAGCAATCGCGCCGCGCACTAACTCAAGCACATGTGGCGGTACCGGTGCACCCGCCGAAAATACGCGATTTAGACTCGGCACTTTACGCCCATCCTTATGAGCATAGCGGCCAACCGTAGTCCACAACGCGGGCGAGCCAAAGGCTTGATTAATCTGCCACTGATCAATCGCATCGAGCAAACGCGGTGGATCGACATCCGCTGGCCGCGTTGGGTCCATGTCCGGAATAACGGTCGTCGTCCCCATTACTGCATTGAACAGTCCAAACAATGGAAATGCTGATAAGTCCTTACCGCCAGGTTGAATCTGATAATGTTCGACCAGTTGATCGATCTGACTGTTAAATGTTCGGTGCGTATACTGCACGCCTTTTGGCGGACCGGTACTGCCCGTCGTAAAGATCACCGCTGCAGGCGAATCCAAGTTCAACTTCGGCGGTTGATAACGGGAGGCTGGTCTTCCCGACAGTTGTTCCAAAGTCGGTTTGGGCAAGAATCCATAGCGATTGCCAACCGTAACATTCAACTTGGCTTTGGGAAATCGGGTGCTGAGCGCCATGCGAACGACGTGAGCCATAGGAATCGCCACGAAGCCATCCGGCTCGCTCTGCTCCAAGCAATTAACTAGATTTTTCCTACCCATACCAGGATCTACCAACACCACAACTGCCCCAGCCTTGAGCAACGCAAATACCAAGGCAATAAAGTCCGTTCCAAAACGCACTAGCAATACGATTCGCATACCAGCCATCAAGCCGTGTTCCTGTAAACCTGCCGCGATTGATGAAGTCTGATCCTCAAGCTGCTGAAAAGTGAGCTTGTTGTAATCACGCTGCTGCCCTGGTCGGTAGCGCCCGATCGCGCTAGCCAAAGCTACTTGAGAAGGCGATCGCAGGGCCGCATTCCGCAATCGTCCCGCGACATTGACCTCAGGTGCAACCGCTTGTTCAGTAACACTCATCATGCGTTCCCAATTCTTACATCGACCTCGACGGAGTCAATCAACTTTGTTGTATGCAACAGGACTTCACGAGCGATATCGACGTCTAAACTCGCCGCCAGTCCCTTCCAGCCCGGGACCGCGTTCACTTCCAAAACCATTAGCCTACCGTCACGGAGCGGTAACAGGTCCACACCTAGCACACTACCACCCACTGCCATCGCCGACCGCTGGGCGACTTTCCGTTGATGATCATCCAACTCGTGCGGTTCGGCTCGACTGCCTTGCGACAAATTCGTTCGCCACGCTCCGCTGCAAGCGATGCGCTTGATGCTGAACATTTTCGAACCGACAAACAGCACACGAATATCGTACCCGACATGGTCCATAAACTGTTGAACGTACATAACTTGGCCAAGTTGCTGAAGTGTCCCGCAAGCTCGCCAAGCCATATCGGCATCTTGAATCCGCAGTATTCCACGACCTTCACCGCCAAACAAGGGCTTGATCAAGACGTCGCCACCAAGCTGTTCAAAGGCCGCCAATGCCGCATCGCGAGTCTGGCAAACAATGGTCGGCGGTGTGAAAACACCCGCCAAATGAAGTCGATGCTGTGTCAGCCACTTGTCGATGGCCACCTCTAAACTGCGCGGCGGATTGATCACTTTGCAACCCGCTTGGCTGAGCGCCTGCAGACAGTCCATCCGAAAAATTACTTGCTCTAGCGATCCCAGCGGCATCGTTCGAACAAGGACCGCATCCAGTTCCTCCAAACACTCGATCAATGAAGGTGACTTCTCTGGTGTTGCATCCTTCGTCAGAGCGATCGCGTTCGATTGCACCCCCAAAACGCTTTGATGACTTAGCGAGACTTCTAAATCAGCAAAGCTAAGCCACTGCAAATGAGTTTCGCGAGACAACGTCGCCGCAGCTCGCATTAGGTCTCTTGTGTACCAACTATCACGCGACCCCAAAACTCCAATACGTACCATCGCGACTCACTTAAAACCGATCTTCCGCGAAGACGAAGTAATCATTTCCGTACCAAAAGATTTCGCGATTAAATCCGGACGCATCGCCCCACATCGCCAACTTCGGCCGGTCTTCAGATTGACCATCAATACTTCCGCGGGACTGAACAAGCCTGGGTCGACTTTATAGAAATCGTAATCGTACTGCTTAAAAATCTCGGCAAAGGGCGATCCAAAGTCTTTTGACGCGTTGCTTGGCAGTCCCTCGCACACTGAAGCGATCTGGTCATCGTCGCCGGAAACCCAAAGTGTCACATGAGCTCCGTAGAGTATCGCGTCATTCGTTCGACCAATTCCTTTTGCAAAGTTCGGAGTCGGCGGCGGCAATGGGGCGATGCCATACGCCGAGTGGACTTGTTCCAGCGAAAACCCAAGTTCATGCAATTTATGCAGTGACGTTTCAACGCTTCTCGCGACCACTTGAACACAGCCCGCGATGCTTCGAGTCGGCGTAACTGCCAACCACATCTCCGACGGTGCAACGGAACACTCTGCGGCCATCGACTTTACCAATTCACATGTTGGCAGATGGTCACATTCCAGCGTGCCCACCGCAATCTCGCTTGCATCAGATGCCCCAAGCGATTCAAGCAGCGGCTCGCGGCCGCGTCGAACTCGCATCGAGCCCGATCCCATCGCAAAGAAATCGCCTTGCTTTACCGGCCACCCGGCGTACTGCGAAAGCATGCAGGCTTCGACCGGATGCTCAGTGAAGACTTGAACCCAAGGGCCGGCCCAAACATTGCGATCGCCCGGCTCGATTTCAATGTCCGCTTGACCAGCCATGCAAATCGAAGCCAGCCGCACGCCAGCTTCCAGTCCACCGGCTGCTTCGACTCCAAAATCCAGCAGCGTTGCGCCGCATTCCATGGTCGACGACTTGATCCGCAGCGACGATTCGTCGGTAATCGCTTGCTGGAAGATCGACAATGCTCTTTGATTTAACCCCGCCCCAAGTCCCATCCGTTTAACCTATCCGTGCTGAGTTGTATGATGCTGTCGAGTAACCTTTGTATCATCGACGCAAGTTACTCAGCGCACAACCCCGTCAAAAACAGGAATCGGCGCAGGCAGCACTACGTGAGTTCATTCGGCAAACAAAATACTTGGCGAAAAGGACACTCCTTCGCTGATCGCCACCGAGTTTACTCGGCGGAATAAGGACTTTTGCAACTAATTTCGAGGGGTAAATGCTACTCCCCGCCGCCATTTTTACCGTTAGCTAATAAGTCTTCGCTCCACCTAGGAAGGAGGGCGCTTTACTTAGAACATCGAAGTAACTGTGGTTGCTACAGTGGTTTAGACTAATCAGCCGGAAGGCGTTAGCCTCCGGTTGGGTATTGAACCGGAGGCTAACGCCTTCCGGCTGATTAGTCACCGGCAATTGTGA
>JANODD010000402.1:0-9184 GCA_031412515.1 Planctomycetia bacterium
CCTTCCAGCGTGCCACCCAATCAAAGGTTCGAGCCCAAACCGTGTACTCGCCGTCGGTTGCGATTTTGATTTTGGTTGTTGCGTCTGCGACCGGAGTACCCAATCCATGAGCTAACAGATAAGGCGAACCCATTTGACGAATGAACTGGGTATCAAGCTGCCATCCGCCACGCCTCTGAAAAGATTCTGCTTCGACCAATACTTCTGCAGCTTGAGCTTGAAACCCCATGAGAACAAGCAGCATGCAAATCGAACACTGAGTCTTACTCATCTTACTTGACTTTCTCATATTACTACTTCACTTGGTTGAGGGATTTACGTTGGAAGTCGTTAGCGTAATTTACTCGAACTTGGAGCAAATTGCGATTATTGTCCGTAGCCTAGTTTTTCATCCAGCTCATACGTAACTTTCGAGTTTTTTTGGGCCGGTGGTGGGTAACGGGAGAACGAGGCTCTGCCGAGCGAGTTACCCAATGTCACTCACTTTCTAATAAGCGCTGAGTTGGCAGCGGAGACTGCTGCCGAAATGGCATTGGCTCCGGTGCCTGTTAACATTGCAAAACAGTAGACCGGTTTTCAGGAGCGCGGGCGTCCCCGCCCGCTGGCCCCGCCGGTTGACTCAACCACACTATTGAATCGAGGCTCTGTCTACATTGCGAGAGCGACCCTCACGGTAGCAAGTCACCTAGTCCCGTAGCGGGCGAGGACGCCCGCGCTCCGAAAACACTCAACCGTTTTGGCAAGGCCCAAAGAAATGCAGCGAAAGTGAGTGACATTGAGCGAGTATCTGTGCGGCAGTAAATGGCCGATGTACTAACAATCATTAACTGGCAATCGCCAACCGGAATTCTCAAGCCACTTTGGTGAACGTTGTTACGTACAGCCGAGTCGAATCGGCCGGTGGAGACTCGCCCGGCAGAGCCTCGTTCTCCCGTTACCCAGGCTAGAAGCCTAGGCTACGTTGCTAGCAATCCAGCCCCGCAAACGCGACGCAACCGGTAAATTTTACCAGGTTTGCTCGATTCACCCTTCCGGAAAAGCCGAACAATAAAGTGTGGACTTGGTGTCGGCATTTTTTAATGCTTGCAAGACTCGCTTTCAACGGTTTGAGATCATGCGTTTGAATAAGCAAATCTGCGTCGGAATTCTCAGTTTTCTGCCGGTTTTGGCAGGCCTGCTCGTTTCGCCAGCAGCTGCACAGTTGCGGACCGGACGCGAGCAGCGGACTCTGTATCACGACCAATTAGTGTCGGAGCAGAAATCGCAAGCAACTGGGGCCAGGGCGGCTGCATCCAAGCAAGTTTCAAAGGTTGCTCAAGCGTCCTACGAAGGTGAGCCTGCAAAGTCGATTCTTGACAGTATGCCCGCAGAGCAAGCTGTAGGAAGTGGAAGGGCAACGAAATCCTCAGGTCAGAATAGCGCCGTCCAAGGCCCGGTGATTCACGATCCCATCATCAACGAAGAATACATACCATCCGAATCGTCGGGTCATTCCGGCGGATGCAGTTGCGGTCACTGCGGAGGCGGACTTGTCAGCGGTTGCAATGGCGATGCAGGTTGCGATAGCTTCGGTGACTTGGCACCCACCTGTGCCGGCATGTGTAGACCGTCTGGATGTGGGGACGCGATGTTCTCAGGCGGTGGTCCGTTGCTCAACTTTCTGAGCCAGATGACGGTCCGCGCCGAAGTGCCGCTGTACTGGCGCCGCGCTGCACAGCCGCCAGCTCTCGTTACCACGGCACCCACCGGTACGTTGCAAACGGTTGCAGGAAGACTAGGTGATCCGAGCACGCAAATACTGCTTGGTAACAATCCTCTTAACGATGCAGCCCACGCAGGTTTTCGAATCACAGCGGGAACATGGTTGCGAAGAGATCGATACTATGGCTTGCTCTTCCGTTATTGGAATGCAGGTGACAAGGATGATACTTTCAACTTTAACTCGAACCAAAATCCGATTCTTGCTCGACCCTTTCTCAATACAACGACTGGCACCGGCGTTCAAGATACGCAGTTGATTGCGTTTCCAGGTCAAAGCACCGGCAACATTTCGGTCTCCACTGGTTCGCAGGTTTACGGATTAAACATCATGCTCCGTAGACTGGCTTATCAAGACCGTTTTACTCGAGTCGATTGGCTGTACGGTTACCAACACGTCAGCATTGATGAGACGCTGTCGATCAGCAGCAATACGTTGGTCACCGGAACTCAAAACCCAGCCTTGACTGGAGCGTCTATCGCCGTGAGAGATCGCTTTGCAACACAGAACGATTTCAACGGAGTGACGTACGGATTCATGGGCAACCGGGACCTGGGTTGCTTGAAGCTTGAATCCATGTTTCGTCTTGGGATGGGCAACTTGCGAAGGCAAGCGAGTGCGAATGGCTCGACAACGACGACATCCGCAGCCGGCGCTTCAGCAACCACTTCACAAGGTCTTCTCGCTCGCGATACGAACGTCCAACCGTTCAAAGATGACACGTTCACTGTACTGCCAGAAGTCGGCTTCAATGTCGCCTATGGCATTCGACCAGGCTTGGACTTTAACGTCGGCTACAATTACATGTTAGTGCCCAAAGTCCTTCAAGCTAGTCGGCAGATCGATAAGGACTTAGCGGTCAACTTGTCCAATCCCTTAACAGGCAGCCTAGATCCGCAACTTGATATTCAGCAGCGAAAATACTGGCTTCATTCGCTCGGTTTAGGCTTGCAGTGGAATTATTAATGACCGATTCAAATCGTTCGGCGGATCCGTTTGCTTGGGCTCCGATCAGTCAATTGATTGGTCTGGAAGTTCAACCGCCGGTCGAAGGCTCTCCTGGTACTGCGGAAGTTTTCCTGAAGGTGGATCAGCGGATGCACAACCCGATGGGTATGGTGCACGGAGGAGTGATCTCATTGTTAGCCGATGCAGCCATGGGTATCGCGTTCGGCAGGCTGCTTAGCGAAAAGTATAGTTTTGCGACGATCGAAATGAAGACGAACTACATTCGGCCCGTCAAAGAGTCGCGACTACATGCGTCGGCTAAGTTGATTCAACGCGGACTTCGTATCGGTTTTTTAGAGTGCCGTATCGTGGACCACAGAGGCAAACTCGTCGCCACTGCCAGTTGCACCTGCACGGTGACATCACTTGGTGCGTAATGGTGCTTAGCCGTGGCGGACGCTGCCGGCGTCCGCCGCAATCCACATTACCCGAAAGAGGACCGTGAGCCGACGGCGCTAGAGCCGCGGGTGAACGAAGCGACGGACTCCGCACCTTCCAGCGACTGTCAAACGCCAACTGACTCACGGCAAACGCTCGATCCGTTAGACAGACTTTTAATCATGTACGACCACAACTTCGAGACCCGCGGCTAGCGCCGTCGGCTCACTCAGCACGTTACGCTGCTGCAAGCTAAACACCATCCAGTTTGTGCTTTACTCGCTGTCGCTGGAACCTGATCCGGTATCGAGCTTGGTCCATTTGCGAGTCAATAACTTCTTAATCCCATCAGCGGTGATTGAAGCGTTATCCTTCAATGTTAGCGATTGCAATTTGGGCATCGCGATAAGTTTATCGATGCTGGCATCGGTGATGGCGGTGGAGCGAATCCCCAATTCCTTGAGGTTCGGAAGAGTCGCAATCACATCGACCGTTGCGTCTGACATCCGCGTGATACTCCACACGTCGAGCAACTCGAGCGACTGCACGGATGCCAACTTCTTCAGTCCATCGTCGCTCACCGAGTCCAACTCGTGCAAGTAAAGCCTTTTCAACTTCGGTAGATCCGTAAGCAGATCCAGCGCTTGATCGTCCACGTTCGGCAGATCGCGGAGCGTCAAGCGTTGCAGTGGAAGACCTTTCAAAGCCAAAACGCCATCGCTTCCAAAACCTTGGCAACGGAAGATCTCCAGTTGAGTCATCTTCTTTAGATTCGCGAGATGCATTCCTGACTGGCCAGTGATCACAAAGTCTTGAATCAACAAACTATCCAAGGCCGGTGCATTGGATAGGTATTGCATCCCGTTGTCCGACACCGCGTTACTTCGATGTTTGAAGGCGGTCAATTTAGGAAGCTTGGATACAACCTCCAGAGTCATATCGCCGGCTTCCATGTTCCCACGCAGATCGAGTGCCCGCAGCTCGGGCAACTTCGCAAGTTGACGCGTGTTGATTTCATTGAAGCGATTTTGCACTAGCGTCAAACGCTGGAGCTTTGGCAATTCAATGATGACCTTGAGCACGTTGTTGGTCATGTTGGTATTGGAAGATAGATCAAGGTCGATCAAGTTTGGAAAGGACTTGACGATGGCGACCACGGTTGCATCACTGATGATGGAGTTCGTCAATGCAAGCGCCGTCAGCGACTTCAACTCGAGTAGATGCGAAGCCATATCATCGTTGAGCGCGCGACAGTTATAGATCTGCAGTTTCTGCAAATCGGTTAACTTGCCAAACAGAGCCAAGTCATCAGCGGTAACGCTTGCCCCATCTTGGACAGCGATCTCAGTCAGCTTTCCAGCGTTCTCGACGAATTTAGCACCGCTGCCAAATTCAGCTAGTCGTGCCTTGGCAGCTTTCACGTCTTCGGGCTTCGCAGTACCCTTGGCAGTCGCTTGCTCAGCCTTGGAACTTGGCGCTGTCGCTGCTGGCGATTCAGCCTTTTCGGCAACCGGTGGTGCAAGTTTGTCTTTCGTAGCAGTGTTGTTCGATGTGGAGCAGCCTGAAAGTGCCCCCGAAAGCGCCCCCGCGCCAATCAAACAAACTCCGGTCATCAGATTCCAGCTTCGGCGCCCCATCATCACGTGCCTCATCAACAGAAATAAGAAAAAGCAGGGGTACAGCGAACTGTACCCCTGCCGATTGTTTACAAAAAGATTCGATCCAATGGATCGTGATCATCTAGTCCAGTCGGTAACCTTCACGATACTTTGGTTTGATCAAATCTGCGACGCCAGGAGTCTTAAGCGACGCAAGATTTGTCACTTTTAGATTCTTCGCATCCCATTCGACTTTCTCGCCCCACTCGCCCATTTCACCGTTGGCTCCGCCTTTGGCAGCCGCCCAAACGGCCAAGTTACCCAGCAGAATGGTCTCGGTAAGTGGTCCAGCGCGATCGATGAAATTTGAATGGCAAATCTTTGGATTGCCAGCCGCTTTGGCACGGAACAATTCGTACATGTTGTTGACGTCGTTGTTGCCTTTGCTCTCGGCCTTTTCGTAGTCAACTTTGGCTTTTTCAACGCCTTTCAGTTCATAAACACCGCAGTAATCATCTGCACTGTAGAACGAACCCTTTTCGCCGATGATAAGCACACCGCTATTGGAAACCTTGGTGATGCCGCACTTTTCAAAGACTTCCGCTGGTGGCTTGTTGCCTAGACGATCGTACCAGTAGAACGGAATCGCAGGTCGTTCTGCGGTCGCAGGGAATTCGAACTTGATCACCGAACTCGCTGGGTAGCTATCGAAATCATGTCCACTGGTTTTGGCAACCACCGAGATTGGATCACGCAATCCGCATGAAGCAAATGGAACTGTCAACTGATGGCAAGCCATATCGCCCAAAGCCCCGGTGCCAAAATCCCACCAACCACGGAACTGGAAGTTGTGATAAAGACCAGGCCAGAATTCACGATCTGGGGCAACCCCGATCCAGCTCTTCCAATCCACTTGGGCGAGCTTTTCTTCGACTTCTTTTTTCTTGGCGGCGATAATTTCAGCCGCTTCTTTAGGATCTTCCTTCATGGCTTGTTCAGCAAACTTTGCCATCGTCATGCGACGTCCTGGGCCTTGATTCCAGACTGGACGATTTGACCAAGCGTAAACTTCCTTCAATGTTCCCAGCACACCGGACTTGAGCTGAGCGATCGCTTCGCGTGAGCTGTCCAGTGCAGTTCCCTGGTTGCCCATCTGAGTGCAAACGCCAGTATCTTTGGCTACTTGAGCAAGCAGACGAGCTTCGTAGATAGTCCGAGTCAGCGGCTTTTGTGTGTAGCAACTCGCGCCCAAACGCATCGCCGCTAAAGTAATTGGACCGTGCATGTGGTCAGGCGTGCTGATCGTTACTAGGTCCAGTTCTTTTCCGAACTTAGCAAACAGTTCGCGGAAGTCCGTGAACTTCTCAGCGCTCTTAAATCCTTCCGCCTTGCTCTTTCCTTCCAATGTACCGCGATCCACATCGCAAATCGCGACGACGTTACCGAACATGGCGGCATGCTGCGAATCGCCTCCGCCCTTTCCACCAACACCAATACAAGCCACGTTGAGCTTTTCGTTCGGTGAAGTACTGAGTGCAGTCCGAGCGCCAGCGGTGGCAAAGTAGCCGGCACCAATAAGAGATGTCTGAACAAATTTACGACGCGATGGTTTCATCATTTTGCATGCATCCTAATTCTTTAGGCGGGAAGGGTGGCTGGACCTGTTGCGTGTCAACAATAACGAGAGGCGCAAGCGCGAGATGAGTCGTGTTGCGAGCCACAAGTATACCCCTAATTTCATGGTCAATCAACGATTGAGAACGCTCATTGTCATTCGTTGCGACATTCAGAAATCTTAATGGACGATTTCCCTCCTCTGGCCAAGCCCTGCCCGACTGGACCAAATGGGATGACTTTCAGTTTCTTGAGGTTCTTAACCGATGCCAAACTCTAGAACTGTTGATCTATCGGCGAATGCATGCATTTCACGCTCGATGACTGCCGACGCTAGGCTTACAACAAACCTCGTTTCGCACTGCTTATTCATCTAACCCAAGGCCTAAATCGTGTGGCGCGCATTCTTCTTCGCAGTCGGCACAATGTTCATCATCGTTGGCATCGAATGCCTGCTCATCGATAGCGCCACACTTGCAAGCGGCCAACCGGAGCCGGTTTCGGTCAACAATAATTGGTTCGGCGCTCAACAAATGATGGTTGTCGAGCCGCAGCGCATCGTCCAGCCACCCGAATGGATAAGGTGGAGTTTGATTGCATCTGGTGCCGTCGTACTCCTATATGCCGCCACACTCCCCCGTAGATGGGGAGGAGGCGAGTAAACAGACACTTTTAGCTAGTCATCTCTTATACGCGAGCAGCTTTAAGGTTGCCCGTTTGACCGATACACAAGGCTTCGCCACAAATTCACCCTGAACTCCCTTGACGGTTAACCGCTGGCCGAATAGATTCACATCATTCATCTTTATGATGCAGCGAATTGCAGAATCACAAAAAATGATTCTGCGTGCACGGCGGGGCCTAGTTTTGGCTAGGCGGCGGGATTCTCTAGTGGTAGATTTCTGAAATGCAACTTAAGAGCCTTAAAGTTTTCTGTGATGTCGTGAGTCGGCACAGCTTCTCAAAAGCTGCTTCGGATAACGAGATGACCCAAAGCGGTGCAAGCCAAGCTGTGCAGCAGTTAGAGGAATTTCTGCGCGTCCAACTAATTGATCGAAGCAAAAGACCGTTCGTTTTGACTGCTGAAGGAAACGCCTTTTACTGTGGCGCCGTGCAACTTGTCCGGCAATTCGAAACACTCGCCGAAGAAGTGCGGTCGATCAGTCACGAGGTCGGCGGTCGGGCGACGCTGGCTGCGATCTACAGCGTCGGGCTAAGCTATCTGCCGCATCTACAAAAACAATTGAAGGAACGTCATCCGCAAGCTGAACTGCGCACACAATTGTGCCACCCTGATGATGTTTATCGATTAGTCGAACAAGGTGCCGTAGATTTCGGCCTAGTTAGTTTTCCGCAGCAATCCAAAACTATCGTTGCAACACACTGGCGTGAAGAACCCATGTTGCTTGTTGCCCCAAGCACTCATCGGCTGGCCAAGAACGCGCAAGTGAATCCAGAAGACCTTGGTCTAGAACAACTGGTTGCCTTCGCGCCGAATTTACGGATACGTCATGAGATAGATCGGTATCTCCGGCAACTTGGGATCACGATGCGAATTGCGGCTGAACTAGACAACATTGACTCTGTAAAGCACGCGCTCGAAGTCGATTCAGCGATTGCGTTTTTGCCGGAACCTACCGTGAGAGAAGAGATCGAATCCGGATCGCTGGTCGCACTCAAATGCCCATGGTTGGATCTGACTCGACCGCTGGGAGTGATTCAACGACGTAATTGCATGCTCGGACGCACGGCGCGCGGAGTCCTAGAGTTGATCCTCGCCGACGTCGATAAACCAGCCTTTACAGACCCAATGAATTCCACCAACCAATGTGCTCAGAGTCTTGCCAACGTCGAGAGCACTGGCATCGAAACCACAGTAATTCCAGCGAGCGAATCCAACAAACGCCAAGTCGCAGTAACTTGAACTCTGACCAGCGACTCTCGACCAATACAAACACCATTTTGAATAGTTAGATATAGGAAGCGATTTCCCATGAAGCCCCTCTTTGGATTCCCTGAAGCTCATGGCCTCTATGACCCGGCCAACGAAAAAGAAAATTGTGGTGTAGGCTTCATCGCTCACATCAAAGGCAAAGCCAGTCACCAGTTTGTTCATGACGCATCCGATATGCTCATCGCTATGGACCATCGTGGCGGCTGTGGTTGCGAAGCCAATACGGGCGACGGCTCCGGCATGCTTACAGGCTTGCCTCACAAGTTCCTGCGCAAGGTTGCCAAGGATGACCTTAAAGTCGATCTGCCTGAGTCAGGTAAATTTGCTGCTGGGTTGGTCTTTCTTCCACGCGATGCGGCCGAACGGGCGACGTGCAAAGCGACCGTTGAAGGCTTGATCAAGACTCAGGGGCAGCGACTACTAGGTTGGCGCCTAGTTCCAACCGAAGCCAAGAAGGCGGACATCGGCCCGGCCGCACTGGCCGCTGAGCCTGTGATTGAACAGCTGTTCGTTGGAGCAGCCGAAGGGTTAGATCCCGAAGCTTTCGAACGACAGCTTTATCTTATTCGCAAACAAGCTAGCCATTTGCTCCGCACCGATAAGAAGCTCAAGCAAGCGCTGATGTTCTACATGTGCAGCTTGTCGACGAAGGTCATCATTTACAAAGGGATGCTCACAAGCGCTCAGGTTCTGCAGTATTACCCTGACCTTCAAGACACCGACTATGAAACGCACTTGGCCATGGTCCACAGTCGTTTCTCGACGAACACGTTTCCAAGTTGGGATCGTGCACAGCCGCTGCGATTCATGAGTCACAATGGAGAAATCAATACGCTGCGAGGCAATTCGAACTGGATGCGAGCGCGTCGGGGC
>JANODD010000403.1:0-10839 GCA_031412515.1 Planctomycetia bacterium
TTAATGACGTGTTCGAGGCGCTTCCGCCAACATTTGAGATCGTGTCGATTGAATTCGATTCAGAAAAGGTTGAATTCGTTGCAAGTGGTGTCATTCCCGGCACGATTCGAGATTCGCGGATGATGGACGAATATCAAGGCAATTTGCGAGTCTTCAGCAATGTTCGAGACATCTCCGACGTAAATCATCCACGACAAACTTCCGATCTTTACATCCTGAAGCCAGATGCGGGCAAGTTAAAGATCATTGGTCAGTTAACGGACGTGGCAGATGGACAAGCACTGTACAGCGCGTACTTCGACGAAGATCAAGCCATGATCACGACATGGGTTTCGGAAATCCCGAACCAGTTTACTCTGTTCCCCTTCGATCCGCTTCACGGTTTCGACTTGTCCGACCCAACGAAGCCGGTTGAACTGAGCGAATTGGTTATTCCCGGCGTTTCAACTTACCTACAACGCGTTGACGCGACACATTTAATTGGCATTGGATATGTCGACGTAGACACTGGAGATTGGCGGCAACAAGTATCGCTGTACGACGTTTCGGATTTAGCGAATCTGAAAGTTGTTGACACGTGGGCTTCATCGTCAACCCTAATTGTAGCCAACTTTGGAGGTTGGAATCAAAATGCACTGGCGCTCAATTTCGATCCCGACTCAGGCCTTTTTTCTATCGCTTCTTCCGCATTCGGTTCGGCCGTCAACTCAGCATTGACTGTCTTCAAAGTTGACGCCGGTGCTAAGGATCCATTGCAGTACATGGGTCAAGTGGGTGATGAAAAAGCACTTGCCCTGCGATCCACGGTGGTGGGTGATACGCTGTATCTTATTTCGAATGTGTGGCTACAGACCTATTCGATTGATAACCTTTCCGTGGAGTTAGACCGCGAACTGCTAAGGCATCCCGCGGTCGACGACATGCTTAGAGTTAATCAGTATGAGACTGGCTGGATCAATGTATTGGAGAACGACTACTCGACAGGTGGACGTGTCACTGCAATTTCAAGCAGCAAGGTCGGGGGCACGGTAACGATTCTCAATAACGGTACAGCGATCCAGTACAAAGCGTCCGATCATGTTGAGAGCTACGGTTCCTGGGATGAACTCACTTATACCGTGACGCTTAAAAATGGCACAAGCTATGAAGGTCAACTTGTGGTGAGCGTGTATCCTAGATGGAGTCTTTTTGGTGAAAACAATCCCATCAAGGATCCTTCCATTTACTTGCCCTATTTCGCACCGGTGGCGAAGTCTTTCGCTATTGACGGCGATATAGACGGCAACGGAGAGCTTTCGCCGATAGATGCATTGCTGTTACTGGAACATTTAAATTGGCAAAGCGAGCGTGTAGTAGGTGGTCAACAATCACCAAGTTTAGATGCAACTACATCCATCATGGACCTTTCGGGTGACGGAGAAATCTCGGCGATCGATCTGGTAATGCTCATCAATCAACTGAATGCGAATTCAGAAGCCCGGCAGGCCAGTGGCGAAGGACCTGGCGATTCCACAGCGTTCGCGTTTGTTCCTAAAGCTCAACCTGCAGACGAAGCTTTAGTTTCCTTATTGGCAGTCGGTTACGCTCATCAGGACGATATCCTTCTCCATGCAAAGAAACCACGTTCGTAGGCACGCGTTCGTAGCCTAGGCATCCTGCCTGGGTATTGCATTAGTTGTAACTGAGTATTGCGTTGCTTGAAACCTGGGGCGGAGTGAGGCGTGCCGAGCCAGAGGCGAAGGTTGGCTGAGAGTTCGCACTACTAAGCATCCATCTGGTAATCGTGGTTTATGAAGCAAGCCGAGCCCGCTGTGAATGGCAACCTCGCATCGTTAGTACCGTCATGACCCGCTCGTGATGCGGACTGCAAGCCGACCCCGTCGCCGCTGGCTATGGGTCAAACGAGCGCATTCTCGTTTGACCCGAAGCCAGCGGCGAAGGTTGGCTGAGAGACCGCACTACTAAGCTACGACCGCATTCACTTACGATCCGCTTTGGGGTGTAGCAACCGCTTGGGGAACTGCTGTGGGTGGTACGGTGACAGTATCACCATCTAGCGGCTTGCGAGGGAGTTTTTCGTCTCGAATTGCCGCTTGGTAAACGAAGGCTGCCATAATGATCGAGGCTTGCTTGGCATCGTCGGCTTGAATACGCTCGTAAACATCCATACTGGAATGGTGTGTGCGAGTGTCATACTCGAGCGGATCTTGAATGAACTGAAAACCTGGTAGACCAATGCCGTCGAATGACTGATGGTCGGTGCCACCGGTATTCGAAGCGGTGATTGTCGTTGCACCCATATCAGCGAAGGGAGCGAGCCAAGCCCGGAAGATCGGACGAACGGCTTCGTTGCCTTGCAGATAGATACCGCGAACCTTGCCAGTTCCATTGTCGAGATTGAAATAGCTCGAAAATTTCTCGTGCTCGGCTTTCAATTCGTAAGTAGGCCGATTACGTCCGCCTTCACCACCGCCACGCGATGGTGCTTGAAGGCTTCCGAAGTGGTCGGCGACATAAGCTCGCGAACCGTACAAGCCCTGTTCTTCGCCGGTCCAAAGAGCGATACGAATAGTTCGCCGCGGTTTGGCGTCAATCGCTTTTAGGATTCGGACAGCTTCGAGTGCCACACCGCAACCGATGGCGTTATCGGTTGCGCCGGTTCCAGCGTGCCATGAATCGAAGTGACCACCTAACATGACCACTTCGTCCTTCAGATCGCTACCGGGAATTTCAGCGATGATGTTAAAGCTATTGACGTCACCGTCGTGGTAGCGCGATTCGATATCGATTTCCAGTTTCGGATGGGCTTCTTTTTGAACCATTCGCACCAGTCGATTGTAATGCTCGGCCGCCAGTACCAACTGCGGCAGAACAGTCGGTGGATCAGTCGCCCAAGGACGAGGCCCACCGCGACTGAATGGATTGCCACCGTCGGATGGACTACGATTGTCCCGGTTTGGATCGGCTAACCGTGGCATTGTGGCTTGTGCAACGAAGACAGTACCACCATCGCCACGGCCAGGCTCTAGAACAACCGCAGCACCTTCGTCATAAACCAACTGCCATTTATCTGATTGCAGTTGCATCGACGCCCGCATGTCCGACATCGAAGGCTGTCCGGGTGTTGCGGCCGGAGTTGCAGGCGTTGTTGACGCAGGCAGTGTAGGGGCAGGAGTAGGCGTACCGGCAGCAGGGGCAGCACTTGGATCAGCTGGTGCATTCGCGATCGCTCCTTCACGTGGCGGTCCTCCTGTAGGCGCGCCCTCTGGTCGACGTCGACGTTGTGAAGCTGGTCCTGCGTTCGATAGCGCCAGCAATTCAGAATCCGTTTGCCGAGTAGCTGGAGCTTCGAAGAGTGCTTTCACTTCGCGCGGTGGACTGATCAATACGATTGCGCGGCCGAGTTTACCGCGGTACTTTTCAAGATCTTCTTTTGTTCTAGCATCCAAGTAGATCGGCTCGCCGCGAACCGTTTTAGGCGTGCTAGGCGTCCAAGCTTTTGGATAAGCGATCAACTGACTAAAGTGCGGCTCGACCATGTTCGCCGAACAGGCCTCAAGCGTCCAACCCCGACCAAACGGGCCCCAGCTTTCAAGATTTGCATTCTCAAGACCCCATTCGGTCAGTTTACCTTTGGTCCACTCACCCGCTTTGCGTGTGAGCGGAGAACCTGTTAAGCGAGGGCCATGAACGTCAGTGATATAGCTGATCGTCTCCATGACCTTGGATCTCTGCAGCCCTTCCTCTTTGATTTTATCAATCATTGCCGTATCGACACGTTCAGCTGGTGCTTGAGCTGTGGCGATACTTGGGCCAGCCGCGCACAGCATTGCGGCGCAGGCTCTAAAGACTCGGATACTCATGCGCATAGTCAACTCGATTGGTTGGAACACTAAAGATAGATCGTCGTAAGACACCGTTCCGATCCGCGTTCGCCTTCGGATACTGGCAGACATTATGGCTGGTTGCAACGCGAGTTTCTAGCTAGCGCGTAGGCTCATGTAGCTGGTTTCGTAAGAAACCGGACAATTGTACGGTCGACTCCAGCGCATTCGGATTCTCACGAAACCAGCTACGCGGATTCACTTCAACTCCCAATCAACTTATGAAAACTCAGCATCGTTTGCTGAGCGGTAGAAGCGGCATCCGGCAATGGGAAGACTTCGGCGGAAAGGTAGCCGTTATAGCCCACTGCGGCTAGTGCCTGGACAACTGCGCCAGCGTCGGTATGGCCAAAGCCGATCGCGCGGCGGTTCGAATCGGCGAAATGAACATGACCAATCATCGGGCCAAAGCGACGGATCGATTCGGCCAAATCGGCCTCTTCAATATTCATATGGAACATGTCTGCCAAAATGCGCACGTTCTTCGACTTCAGCGAATTGATCCAACTCGCGGTAATCTCTAGATCGGTAAAGATATTCGTCTCGTAGCGATTTAACGGTTCAATCAAAAGAGGGACGTACAAGTCCTCAGCTTTTTTAGCCAACATCTCGATAGCGAGTGTCATTTGAGCAAGTGACGATTCTCGTTGCTCAGCGACGTGGACACGCCCCTGCATCGAACCGATGATGGCTGGTGCGCCGAAATTGCCAGCCAGTTCGATGATTTCGCCGATGAAGTGAGTGGCTCGCTGCGCCACACTGGGTTCGGTCGAAGTCAAACTCAACTGTTGCGTTAACCAACCCGCACCTGTGCCAACCGCGGCCAGTTTCAATCCATGTCGGTCGAGCAGCATTCGAAGTTGCTCTTGATCCACTTCGCCTGCCGATCGCGGAAAAACTTCGACCGCGTCAAATCCACACTTTGCCGCTTGCTCGCAACCGTGTTCTAGTCCTGAATGATAAACAAACGGACCATTTCGAGCTTCAGGGACTAGACAAACAGTAACTGCCGAACGCATCAACGGAGACTCCTTTGGATTCAATAAGTGTTTCGATCGATTGTAGCTGGTTTCGTGAGAAACCGGACGAAGCTACAGACCACATTCACCGCATCCGGTTTCTCACGAAACCAGCTACCCGTCAAGGAATGTCTGGTTTAGTCCTGACTGATGTGCAACACAACATCAGCCGCGGCGAATCTGACTTTAGCGGCGTTTGCGGCTTTGTCATCTGGGTGGCGATAACCCAGCGCACAGCCCACGACACAGGTGTAGTCGGTGTTGGTCAAACCGAGCAGAGAATCGTAAGCGACGGTATCGATCCCTTCCATTGGGCAAGCATCAACATGGAGCACCGCAGCGGTGGCCATAAGTTGTCCCAAGGCGATGTAGACTTGGCGAGCGTTCCAATCCAGATGCTTTCCGGCAGCGCTGTTGACGGTCGACACCAACACATTCCGGTATCCGCTAACCGCTTCAGCCGGCAAGCCACGTGTTTGGGCGACAGACTCCATGTAGCGGTTGACGTAGGACTCATCCATTTCTTTTCTCGCCGCCAGGACAATCATGTGCGAGCAATCTTTCGGTTGCTGCTGGTTCCATGATATCGCGGGCAATTGAGCTTTGATGGCAGGGTCGGTAATGACCACAAACCGCCAGGGTTGCAGGCCATAACTACTGGGTGTCAGTATCAAGCTCGCTTCAAACGCCTCCCAAGTAGCTTGGTCTAAAGTTCTCGAAGCGTCAAAACGTTTGACCGCGTACCGCCACTTCAAGCGTTCAATCAATTCCTGCGGTCCAAACTCCGACATCGTGCTCTCCAAACTGCGTTTGACTTTTCTGAAAACGGTTCGAGGTTAATCGCCTCTGTCCGAATTGTAACAAACAGTCCGTGGGATGGGACCATTTGTCCCGTCCGTCAATTCTTATTTTGAATGCAGTGAACGCTCTGGACAATGGTCCCAAGCTACAACTAGCGCCGCGGATTTGTTACCTTTAGTGGACCATGCGAGTTAGCTGCGGCCTGATTTCACGCCTTGCAGTGTTTGGCGGCAAGAGAACACACGCCTGAGGACAAAATGACAGAAGTCGAAAAGCAAGTTGAGCAACTTCGAAATGAGATTCGATACCACGACCGCAAATATTACGTCGACGCTACTCCCGAAATCCCGGATCTAGAATACGATCGTCTGCTCCAGCAGCTTAAGCAACTCGAACAGGACCATCCAGAGTTTTTAACCGACGACAGCCCCACGCGGCGTATTGGTGATGAAGTCATAGGCGACTTGGTTCAAGTGCGTCATCGTGTACCGATGCTTTCGATTGACAACACCTATAACATCGGGGAGCTGTCGAGCTTTTTTGCGCGGGCGCAGAAGAATCTTGGCAGCGAGTCGATTCAATGGGTCATGGAACTGAAGGTCGACGGAGTCGCGGCAGCCGTCGTATATGAAAACGGTTTGCTGGTTCGAGCTGTCACACGCGGCAATGGCGAAGTGGGTGACGACATTACGCACAATATTCGTACGATCCTTGGTGTACCGCTACGGCTTGTCGGCAATCCACCGCCTTTACTGGAAGTTCGTGGTGAAGTCTACATGACAAACAGCGATCTGGTGCAATTGAATGTTCGCCGGGCGGCTGAAGGACAACCCGCTTTCGCAAATCCCCGGAACGTAACGGCGGGTACCATTCGATTACAAGATCCCAAACTTTGCGCCCAGCGCAAGCTTCGCTTTTTCTGCCATGGTGTGGGCTACTGCGACGGGATAAAAGCCACGAATCATGTCGATTTTTTGCGAGAGTTGCAAAGCTACGGACTTCCTATTACACCGAATGTTCGCTTGTTCGAATCGGCCAAAGCCGTCGAAGCGGCCATTGGCGAACTGAATGCTACGTTGCACCAATTGGATTTCGAAGTCGACGGTTTGGTGTTTAAGATCAATGACTTCGAGCAACGTGAACAACTGGGTACCACCAGTAAGAGCCCGCGGTGGGTGGCCGCTTATAAGTTTGAAAAGTATGAGGCCGTCACGCGTCTGAACAAGATCCGAGTGCAAATTGGAAAGACAGGAACCATAACGCCCGTCGCTGAATTGGAACCTGTACAGTTGGCAGGCACGACGGTAGCACGTGCGAGCTTGCACAATGCCGAGGAAATCGAACGCAAAGATATCCGCGTTGGTGATTGGGTAGTAGTTGAAAAAGCTGGCAAGATCATTCCGCATATCGTCCGAGTTGAATTGCATCGTCGCGAGGAAGGCGTCGTACCTTTCGCTTTCCCGACGCATTGCCCACAGTGCGGTGAGTTGCTTACGAAAGACGAAGGCGGCGTGTACATTCGCTGTAGCAATCCGCTGTGCCAAGCCAAACTGCGCCAGCGTCTTCGCTACTTTGCGAGCCGCGATGCAATGGACATTGATGGGCTCGGCGAAAAAATCGTCGATCAACTTGTGGACGCCGATATGGTCGATGGTTTTGGAGATCTCTATCGATTGACTGAAGATCAATTGCTCACGCTCGAGAGTTTTGGAAAACGCAAAGCGGAGAAACTGCTGGCCGGGATAGAAGCCAGCAAAGCACGAGGTTTAACGCGAGTACTGGCTGCAATCTCCATTCGACATGTTGGTTCGCGAGTATCAATGCAATTGGCTAAGAAATTTCCAACGATCGATTTGCTGATGGCCGCTTCAGTCGAAGACTTGTCCAACGTGGATGAGATCGGCAGCATTATTGCTGAAAGCGTTTACCAGTTCCTTCACGAAGACTACGGTCAGAAAGTCTTCGAAGATCTGCGAAGCGTGGGGGTTAAACTGACCGAGGATGTTGCACCCAGCGTTGCCAATGAAGCTGACGGAGTGTTTGCGGGTAAAACCCTGGTGGTCACCGGAACATTGCTCAAGTTCAAGCGCGACGAAATCGAGGACATTATCACACGCCACGGTGGTCGCGCTGCGAGCAGTGTTTCTAAGAATACTGACTTTGTTGTCGCGGGAGAGAAAGCAGGCAGCAAACTTGAGAAGGCCCAGCAGCTTGGAGTTCGTGTGATCAGCGAAGACGAATTCCAACAACTGCTCGATGAAAGCTAATTGCCGACAACCTCACGAAAAGCCTCGTTGTTTCACCGGTGATTCAATTACCCGCAGCCAGCGGACGTTGGCTTCTGTACAGCAGAACACTGTACACGCAACCAAGCAATCTGCGTTAGGCGATCACTTCACTGATCGGATCAATGTGTTCGACTCCGACTAGTTTCTGATCGAGTCCACTGTAGAAGTAGGAAAGGCGGTTGGGGTCGAGGCCTAATTGGTTCAGGATGGTTGCGTGCAAGCGTTTGACATGCATCGGCTTTTCTACCGCAGCCGCCCCGAGTTCGTCGGTAGTTCCAACGCTAACGCCGCCTTTGATTCCACCTCCAGCCATCCACATGGTAAATCCATAAGCGTTGTGGTCCCGACCGGAGCCCTTGGCGTATTCGGCCGTTGGCTGACGACCGAACTCACCACCCCAAACAACCAAAGTCGAATCGAGCATACCGCGACGCTTGAGGTCCTTCAAAAGGGCCGCGACAGGTTTGTCGGTTGCACCTGCATGCCGATTGTGATTGATTTCCAAGTCACCGTGCGCATCCCAGTTGTCATCGTTGTGTGCACCGCCACTATACAACTGGATGCACCGAACTCCGCGTTCCACCAGACGTCGAGCGATCAGGCAGCGGCGACCAAAATCCTGGGTCTTTGAGTCGTTGACGCCGTAGAGTTCCAGTGTGTCGCTGTCTTCTTTGCTAAAGTCGACTGCTTCGGGCGCATGTTCTTGCATCTTGTAAGCCAATTCGTAGCTCGCGATGCGGGCGGCCATATCGTCATTGTCAGGGTGACTGGCAAGATGCCGTTCATTGATCGAATGGATTGAATCGAGCATCTCGCGCTGCGCTTCTCTACTGACACTCGCATGCGGCTGGAGATCCAAGATTGGACTTCCTTGGCTGCGAAGTACCGTACCTTGATAGGTCGCGGGCATGTAACCGCTAGACCAATTCTTCGCGCCGCTGATCGGTCCACCTTTAGGGTCGAGCATCACGACGAAGCCTGGAAGATTTTCGTTGACTGTTCCGAGCCCATAATTGACCCAGGATCCAAGCGCCGGCGCCCCGCTCAGGATTTTGCCCGAGTTCATCATGAGCATCGCTGAACCGTGAATTGGAGAATCAGCCGTCATAGAGTGAAGGAAGGCAATGTCATCAACGCATGTTCCAACATTCGGGAACAGATCGCTCACCTGCTTTCCGCATTCGCCATACGGCTTAAATTTCCACCGAGGTTCGACTACTCTTCCGCCGGTCCGATGACCTCCACGTCCGAAAGTTTTGACGTCAACCGTCTTTCCGTCCATACCGATCATGTTGGGTTTGTAATCGAAAGTATCGATATGGCTCGGACCACCATACATGAACAAAAAGATGATGCTTTTGGCTTTGGGCGCAAAGTGCGGCGGCTTGGCAGCCAACGGATTCGAGCGCGTTTCAGCACTTTGAGCCAGCTTTGACCACGATCCGTCAGACGCCATCATGGCGCTAAGCGCGACGGCGCCAAAGCCACCTGCACTCTGCCACAAAAACTCGCGGCGCAGGCGTCGGCAAAAAGTTCCATTGGGTTCATCGGTTGACATGACTTCAATCCTATTTGATTTCACAACACGCCATCACGGCGCCATATGGCTTAATACTAAATCTAATCGACATACAAAAACGTATTCAAATTCAGCACTACCAGGCACATCGCTCGCCGCGACTCGTCCTCGTCCAATCCGCTCATCGCTTGCAACCTCGCAACCAAATCCATTAGTTCCGCGACGTCCTCAGCGCTTCCCTTGCGTCCCGTCGTCAATTCAAGACAACGCGAGGCTTGCGTTCGAAGGTCACTGCCTGCCTCAGTTTGGACACGCTTGAGCAGTGCCGCCGCTTGCTCTTGCATCCAGTCGCTATTCAACATGCTGAGCGCTTGGCCTGGCTGAGTCGTTAAGAAACGCGCCTCGCAGGTTGTGTCCGTATCCGGGAAGTCAAACGCACTGAGCATAGGCACAGCCAGAGAACGCTTCACATGGATGTAGATACTTCGACGAGCTTGGTTGCTGGAGCTGGATTTTTCCCAACCGTTGCCTGGTTTCGATTGACTAGCCAATACCTCAGCCGACAGGGTCGGGTACATGCTCTCACCGTACTGCTGTTCGTTAAGCTGACCGGTGACGGCAAGAACCGAATCGCGAAGCTGTTCAGCGCTCAATCGACGAACATTTTGCCGCCAGAAAAAATCGTTGCGAGGGTCCTGAGCCAGAACTTTCCCATTCGCCACAGAGCTCATCCGATACGAGTTCGATAACAGAATCATCCGATGCAAGCGTTTTAAACTCCAATCATGATTCATCAAATCGAGTGCCAAGTAATCAAGCAATTCAGGATGTGTTGGTGTGTCTCCCATCAAGCCAAAGTTATTGGGAGAACGAACGATGCCGCGCCCGAAATAGTAGAGCCAAACTCGATTGACGATTACGCGGGAGGTCATCCAGTTGTCCTTGGATGTCAACCAATCAGCTAGCAGCTTGCGCCGTCCAGCAGATCGCGCTCCAGGTGCCGCTGGCTTTATTTCTGGAACACCGCCGCCGAGCAACTTTGGGAAAGCAGGTTGGACTTCGTCGGCCTCAGCATGTGGGCTTCCACGTGTTAGAACATAAGTCGCTGGTGGTTGGGCGTCGCATTTAGCCAAGCCCAAAATACGTTCGCGCGGTGGCAAGTCACGTTGACGCGCTATAAGCTCTTTCTCGAGTGCTTTCAATTTCTCGTATTCGGTCCAGGTAGTCTCGTCGAGAAACTGCTTTAACTTTTCACGCAAAACTTTTTTGCGGCCATCGCCCTCGGTCGCCCGCTGATCGGTCGCTTCCATCTTCACAATAGCGGCTTG
>JANODD010000404.1:0-10305 GCA_031412515.1 Planctomycetia bacterium
CGGTGTACGCAGTCCGATGTGAAGCAATACCAGTACGAGCATTAGCAGATTGCGAAACAACTGCATCAGCGGGTTGGATGGTAGAGCGGGCGCACAGTGGAGATCTTCGACGCCGTGGGGCCAATGCGAAAGGCGTTCGGCCATTTCATGAATCCATGCGGCATCATGTGGAGCGACCTTGATTCGGACTACCAAGTCACTAGGCAATTTATCGTAACCAATGTGCGCACCTATTAGACCGCCAACGATCGCCGCCACTGAATCAGTATCGCCACCAAGTCCGATTGCTGACAGAACTCCGCGCTCGAAGTTTGTTGGATACCGAAGGAAGCAATAGGTAGCCATGACAGTAGTTGGCACAATAAATCCGCTTATGCCCCTGTCCCAACCGAAATGCCTTGCTACTGCACTGGGACTACGAGCTTGCTCAAGAAAGGCTTTAAGTTCGGACACTTTGTCGCGTATCGTGGCATCTTTGCTGACTGATATTGCTTGTTGCAGGGCATCCATTTGATCGAGCGGCTTACCGCGAGTTGTTCCTGCAATTTGTGTGAGCCGCGAAAGCACCAGGCAACCATCTGTCGCTAGTGGATCGGTATGTGTTAACCGAGTTGAATCTTCAACCCATTTTGCAATGCGGTGATCGGTACCGTTTAATGCCAACGTCAGAAACATGGCGCGTGTTGCCGGGCCATTACCGGCTGAGTTGCAACCGGTGGGCAAGCCAGTTGCTCGTAACCAACTCTTGAATGCCGCTAGAATCGTTGCTCTTCCAACACCCGCAGGCAGGCTAAGCGGATACCAAGCTAAACGACTGAGGTAAGAACGACAGAAAGGCCGCCAATCGCTATGTGATCGCAAGATGGCTTGAGCGGCCATCAACATCAACTGCGTGTCGTCGCTATAAATTCCAACCCCGGGCAGTAAGCGATAAGCGAGGTGTGGGCGCCCGAACATTTTCAAGGCGACCCTACGCTCTAAACCTTCGCGCGGCAATCCGACAGCATCGCCGATAGCGACACCCATCATCAGGCCATGAATTGCGTCTTTACGAAGATGAGTGCTATGCATCTACAGATCGAGTTGGCAGTAGGGAAATATCCGGTTATTTCTCTGCCAACAAAACCACCTAGCGTACCAAGGTGCGGAAGTGTAACACTCCGCCTTCCCCTGGCTTAAGCGAGGACTTGAATTCCCATTTGAGGACGGTTGAACCAACTTCATTTGGTTCGGATGAGAATTCAGGAGCAGGGGCGATACTGCTTTGTTGACTTTCCTGAATATACTCCAGTCGGGGAGAAAGACTATCAAGTATTACGACCTTTTCAACGGGTTGTGTGCCGATATTGTCGAATCTAATAGTAAAACTGATTTGATCGCCTGAATTGGCAATCATATGAGATGCTGCCTTGCAAACTCGCAGTGAGCACTTTCCAGGTGGCAGTTCGTAAACGTGAACATCCTGAGCTTGTTTGACATCAAGTGCAATGGCGGCTTCTTGGCCGTCGATGAGAACCTCAAGAGATTCTGGAGCTTCCCAAACCTTTGCATTTTGAAAGAATTGTCCTAACACGGGAATGTCTTCACGTTTGAGAATGCCAGTTCGAAAAAAGTCGACTGCTTCGAACGGTACAATTGCATCGCTCATGCGCTGAGGAGGGATGACTTGGGCCAGCGGAACACCACCATTTCTGTCGCGGAAAGCGTCGATTAAGCTGACTCTTTCTTCGCCTTGAGGCGCGACTGGCTGCACCATGGATGTGACCAAGTTTCGGTCCTCAAACCGACCGGGAGAAACTGGTGCAAGAATTCGTTCAGTCGCAAGCGAATGTTCAGACAATACTACGCCGGTGACTTGGCGAATGGCACCGAATCGAGGTGCGTAAATTGGCACTCGATTTGTGGGTGTGATGCATAGTTTCCCATCATAGGTTTCGTAGTAGGCGACAGTGTCGGTGGGATTGAGTCCTGCGACGGTTGCGTCTCTCCTCACGGCCAGAGCCGGATCTAAGTCGCCACCATCAAATAAGTATTCCTGAATGTTAACAACATCTTGACCTTGGTTGGGCAAGCAAGCGGAATCGCCACCTGCGTTACAACCGCATTGGGGTCCGCAATTGGACGAACAACCACCTGCCACTTGGCAGGTGGCTTGAATTGCGTTGGGACCAACAAGCGAAGCGACGTGAACTGCCGACTCGGGACGTGTCGCCGGTTCTTGATAACTAACTTGAGCGATTTCACGACGTGATTGGACTGAAGCAGCGGGCTGTGAGTTATCTTTCAGTGACATGCTGACGGGCGCGGAAGCCTCTGACGCACGTGACTGCCGTATTGATTTGTTGAGTAGATTTGGACCGCCGACTGAGTTGCAGCCCACCGTGCAAATGGCAAGAGTCGCTGTCTGCAATCCGAGTGCAAGGTGAAGCAATCTCTTGCTCCGTTGACTTACTCGACTCATGCGTGCTTCCTTCGCTTTTGTATCATAGACCGGAGGTGGATTCGACTGGCTAACATTTTTAAGGAATGCGAGGTTCATCGATATCCGGTTTTTCATTGCGTAGTTTGCTAGGTTCGACTGGAATCGTCTCAGGCCAAAGCCCTTTCTCAACCATCGATTCACGCGATGGAGCCGTTGCCACTGGAACCCAAGGCGGGCAACCATAAAGGAACTCGGTTAGATCGCCTTGAAGATTTGCTGGAACCCGCGAACCAATTCGGAGGATGGCAACAGGGCGTCCCAACTGGTCAGCGGCTTTGAGCGCGTTGTCCATCGGCCCAACCTCTAATACGGTTTGTGCGCCCGGCTTTACCGCGATGGGTTCGGCCAGTTCGTTGTCTTCGAGGTAGATTACTCGCGTTACAAGCGCACCATCGAGAGCCGCCCGCAAGTCCGCTTCGTCGAGGACGACGGGAATCGGAAAGCGATGCTCGCGTCCGCTTGGTGCATGCACTCGATCGATCACTTCAATCGTGGGATACAGTTCTTCACCCGGGCGAAAGGGAATTCCCGTGACGCGGATGCGATAAACTGCGCCGACGATCATACCAACTTTTACAGGCGCTTCCAGCGTGTGGAGGAATTGACCTTCTCGCGCTAATGCGACTTGTACGCCTTTCGGACCGGAGACTTCTACGGCTTGATAAGAGCCGACTCCGGGTACGCGGCGGGCGACTGCTGCGCCAGCAACTACGCCGGGTTCGCCTTTTGCGTCCAGGAAGTAATGAACATTTGGCAGTTGTTTTGTTTGCGAGAGCAGGGCAGGGCAGGGGAGTGCGAATGCGATCGCTGCCACGGCGATGCCGTATCGACTCAACCAAGTCGCGAGACCAGTCAAACTGGAGTTCACGTTATTGCTAAATGTCTTCGCGTTGGTCATTGGCCACCATGCACTCTTGTCGCGGGATGGGAAAAAGCGGTCGGGTACAACCTGCACCCAACCGCCTCACTCATTCACGTTTATCATTCTCCGGTGCAGTTGATTGTTCAACTGAGCGGAGGGTTAGTTTCTTACTCCCGGCTGCGTTGGCCAGCCAAGAGTGTTTTCAATACACTTCTTGCAGATCACATTACTGCGGTGGGCAGTAACCAGCCTCTTGTGCAGTGACTGATTGGCTATGGCGCATGTAAGCTGGCTTACCGTTTGGAACTCCTGGATGGAGGTTCTGTTCGTGAATGTAAGCGCGGCTTGCAGGTTGCGGATAGCTTTGACCAGGAGTTTGACGAACATGTACTTTCATGTGGTCAACTGGATCAGGAATGTGCATCTTGGTGTGATTGCTGATCGTATGCCGCTTTAGACCTGCTGGAGATCCAAGTGGAATGTGCGGTGGTCCTGGCAATCCGATTGGCGTACCTGTGTAGGTCATGCCATATTGAGGTGCGGTAACTCCGGCGACATATCCTGGCAACGAAGCTGGTACACCACCGGGCATTGCACAGCCATCTGGGCCCATGACCATCGCCATGCCACTGCCGGCTCCGATACCTGAACCAGCGCCAGCCAATTCGATGTCTTTGTTACCCAAGCGAACGATTGCAAGGATAGCACCACGACGATCGGCTTCGATGATTGGGTCTAGACCTGGATCGATGCGGTTGCTGACCAGAACGTCCACACCAACGAGCGCGTCGCCTTGGAATTCTGGATCTGGCAAGTAGATAACTTTCGTCACAAAATTGCCCGAAAGCACTTGTTCGAAGTCATCGGTGGTGAATTGAACTGGAATTGCATTATGAGCAAGGTATGCACCAGTACGTGGGCTGCCGTTAGCAACTTCGACTGTCGGATACAGCTCAACGCCTTCTTTGCCTTGAATGTTTGTCAGTTTCAAGCGATAGATTCCACCTTGTGGAAACTCAAGTCGGCCTGGAACGTACAGCGGTTCACTGGTGAACGAGCCGTCACCAATCACGTCATAGAGAACTTGCATTCCCTCAGGACGGTTGAAAAGGATCTGCACGGCTGGTCCTGGGCCCATGCCCATTCCCATCATGCCGCCTTCACCCATTCCGCCTCCGCCGCCAGCACCGCCGGAGCAAGCGACGCATCCGTCACCGCCCGCCATGCCGCTCATGCCGCCCATATTGCCCATTCCCATGGATGCGGCCGGCATTACATCGGCGCCTCCGAGAACTCCTGGACCCGGTCCACCCACACCTGGGCCTGGCTCAAGCAATTGCTGAGCGGGCGGCAGATTGTGTCGCACCGGGGTGCATCCAGTCAGGTAGCCTGCGGCAACCACGACTAGTGTTGCTAGGAAAACACGCATTTTCATGCTTTACCCCCTTGTTTGGCAGCTCGCGGAATTCCGTCCGTTTGCTACCGCCTTCGAAACGATCCTGAGTGAGTCTTATATTCGATCAGCCGAGCTACGCTTGACTGAAAGTTTGGCTACCTGGTGATTGGGAACTGCCTAGGCTGTTGTAGGGCTCAAGGTAGTCGATTCACCTGGACGGGATGAACACTGGTCGACTAGAATCCGCCGCCCAGGTTTGTTCCCGCTCATTGGTTCGATGCAACGCCAACTGAGCGCGACATCAAGCCTCCGTGGCTTTATGTTCGGCCTATCTTCATCGGTTTCTTTGACAAATTCGGCATAACCGAACTATGTGGACCATCTTGCCCATCGCGCACCACCACAAACCACTCCACGGAGGGGTCGCGAACCTGTTTTTGTCCAGATTCAAGTTGGCTGTTTGGGTTTTTTGTGGAATCTGCGCAGGTTCGCTTGTTGGTCAGCAGCCTTTAGCTTCGACTATTCCGACGCCGTTGCAGCCCGCTGAGCGACAAACGCTGACGCCTATCCCGGTCACACCGTCTGCACAGGACACCGCAACCCTGCTTTTGCACAACGCTCTCAGGCAAGCGGTGTGGGGACCATCAGTGGTCTGTAAGATTCGACAACGCCAAACACTGCTCGACAAGCAATTGGTCAGCACCGGCACCTATGTGCATGCAGGGCAGGGGAGTGGCCAGTTGAAAATGCATGTCCGACTGGCCGCTGATGAACGCATTAATACCTTAGTCCAAGTAAGTGACGGTCGCGTTTTGTACTCGACGCTGCATATAGGCGGAGTTTCAAATCGAAGCCGCGTTGACTTATACCGCATTCGCGAGTACCTCGGACCAATCACAACCACATCGCTTGAAGACCCAGTTATCGCTATGTACTTAGCCGTTGGTGGCCAAGCAGAACTGCTGCGAAAGCTGGTTCAGCAGTATAAGTGGACGCACGTCCAAACGGGTCGACTGGACGAAGTTGACGTGTGGTGGCTGAGCGGCGAACTGGCGTCCGTACCACCCGCCGTGCGAGCGCTCTCTGAGTTTGATCAGGCATTGTTCTTGCCCAACCATTCGGGACTCATTCCTACGAAGGTTCGAGTTGCACTCGGCAAGGGTGAGCCTTTTCCTTTGTGGTTGTATCAGGTCGAGCAGGCTCGCGATGAAAGCCTTACAAGCTTAAAGAGCGGCACGCGGTTAAGTATGCTAATGGAATTCACAGAGCCAAAGATCGTAAAGGATTTGCCTCCAGAAACCTTCAAGTCGCTAGCTAGCAATGACACAATTATTGAGGAAACCCGTCGTTACTTACCGCCAGCCCCTGCGATGGTTAGACTTCCCACTGAAAATTCGATTAAGTAGCTGTTTTACAGTTAACCTAATACGACAACGCTCAACACAACGCAGATGGCTAGAACCAGAATAAGGTTGATAGACCATGCTAGCTTGAATTGTCGCTGAGATTTACTGCTTATCGGTACATCGCGATCAACGCCCACAAGCAGCATCATCGAATACGCGTGATCCAGGCAGTTTTGTGCTTGATGCGCCGCTAAGCCGTCAAAGAACGAGTCGATTTGAATTAGCTTTTGTCCGCCCATCAGAAGTACTCCCATGTAATCGACAGTTCGAGCAACCACCATATTAACCAGTTTCAGAGTAGTTTGTGTTCGACTTTGAAGCAGTCTTTCCTGGCAAAATCTAAATTTTCATGAGTCGTAAGGGCAGCGCCCGCATTCGTTGCGCTGATTCAATTGCGGACTAGCCGTAAGATTGCCCGTTAACTAAACTTGCGTGACCTGCTTGCAACTTTGGTGGGTGAGCAAAATTCGTAACGCTTTTCAAATTGGGATGGTATTTTCGTGATCAAGACGTTGGCGGTCGTGGGGGCTACTGGTGCGGTTGGACAAATCGTGCTCGAAGAAATACAACAGCAAAAATTGCGCTACGGTCAACTGCGATTGTTGGCGTCGAAACGGTCGGCTGGCAAACAGATCACGGTAGCCGGCAAGTCGATCACGGTTGAAGCCCTTGAACCCGGTGCGTTCGAGGGAGTGGATGTTGTCATCGCTAGTACACCGGACGAAGTAGCCGCTGAGTTTGTGCCTTGGGCGGTCGCGAGTGGTGCGATCGTTGTCGACGAAAGCGCTTACTATCGCATGGACCCCAAGGTGCCGCTGGTTATCCCCGAGGTCAACCCAAAGGCGATCGACGATCACCAAGGTATCATCGCCAGCCCGAATTGCAGTACTACGCAAATGGTCGTCGCTCTCAAGCCGCTCTATGACGCAGCTGGACTGAAGCGAGTGATTGTGAGCACCTACCAAGCGGTGAGCGGGGCAGGGCTGGCTGCGCAAGAAGAACTGGTGAAGAACACACAGTTGCAACTGAATGGTGCAGCGCAGCAACCAAGCATGTTTCCATATCCAATTGCCTTCAATTTGATTCCGCAAATCGGTTCGCCAAAACATGAAGGTTTTACATCTGAAGAAATGAAGATGGTTCACGAGACTCATAAGATCATGGGCGACAATACCATCCAAGTAAATGCAACCTGCATTCGAGTTCCAGTGTTGATTGGTCATAGCGAGTCGATCTACTGCGAAACTGCTGAACCACTGTCGCTGGAGAAGATTCGCGATTTGTTTCGCAACGCCCCAGGCGTGACGCTCGTCGATGACCTGGCCAATAAGAAGTATCCCATGCCTCGCGATTGCGCTAACAAGCCAGATGTGTTTGTTGGTCGCGTGCGCAAAGACTTGAATCATCCGTGCGGGATCAGTTTCTGGTGCGTGAGCGACAACCTTCGGAAGGGAGCTGCAACGAACGCTGTCCAGATTGGCAAGTTGCTATCCGATAAGTTTGCCAATGTTCCCGCTTGATGAATTAGTTCCCTCAGACGCCCCGATCGAAGGGCTGTTAAAGTATGAAACGAAAAGCGACGAACGAGTCTTCAAACTTATCGTCGCTTATGATGGCACCAACTACTTCGGCTGGCAGTCTCAGCCTGACCAGCCAACGGTGCAGAGATTCGTTGAGTCAGCACTCGGAACTGTGCTAGGCCATAAGCGATGGCCAGCACGCGCGAGCAGCCGCACAGATGCTGGCGTACATGCTCTTGGACAAGTCGTCGTTTTTAAAACGAACGCATGGCGAGCACCAGCAGATCGATTGACCCCTGCTCTGAACACACACTTGCCCGACGACATCGTGATACGAAGCGCTGAAGAGGTCCAGCCGAACTTTCATCCTTTAGCCTTTTGCACAGGCAAACGCTATCGATATCGAGTCTATTCGTCACGCGTGGCAGATCCACTTGATGGACGCTTTCATTGGTGGGTGAAGCATCGTTTGGATGTCGATGCCATGCTTGAGGCAGTTGAGCTTCTCCTAGGGCAACACGATTTCGCGGCCTTTGAAACCAGCGGAAGTCCACGACATCACACTGTACGCACAGTGCGAGCTATCGACATACATTCGCATACGCATTTAGATGGCCAACAAATAACTATTGAAATCGAAGCCGACGGATTTCTATACAACATGGTGCGAAACATCGTTGGTACTCTAGTAGTAGTCGGTCGAAGGCGTCAACCGCCGAGTTGGGCCCGCGATGTACTGGAATCGAAGGACAGACGTGAAGCAGGGCAAACTGCGCCGCCACAAGGCCTGCAGCTGCTCGAGGTATTCTTTGCAGACGAGCCTCAACCCAAACGCCTGAAATAGGCAATTGAAATAAGCACTTGAAATAGGCTCTTCGAATGCGTGTGGCTCATATTATTACTCGAATGATCATTGGCGGTGCTCAAGAGAATACGCTGTACAACTGCTTGGACTTAGCCAAAGACTTTGGCGATGACGTTTTTTTGATCACTGGGCCAGCGATTGGCCCTGAAGGGCAATTATTAGAGCAGGGGAGGGCAGGGGGGCTAAAAGTAGCCATGGTCGATTCGCTGCGTCGAGCCATCCAGCCGGTGCAGGATTGGCGAGCCTATCGTGAGATC
Organism: Planctomycetia bacterium; assembly: GCA_031412515.1. Lineage (GTDB taxonomy): Bacteria > Planctomycetota > Planctomycetia > Pirellulales > Pirellulaceae > Aureliella. The sequence goes on from JANODD010000404.1 coordinate 8,789, forward strand.
AGAAAGACCATTCGCGAGTTCAATCCCGATGTGGTCCATACACACAGCGCCAAAGCCGGTTTCTTAGGTCGCGCGGCGGCGTGGAATTGCAAAGTACCCGCAGTTATCCATACCGTGCATGGTGCTCCGTTCCATCCTTATCAATCGGCCGTCGCCCGCCGGGCTTTCATCATGTTGGAACAGTGGGCAGCTCGGCGTTGTCATCACATGATCAGCGTCGCTGATGCGATGACGGACCTAATGGTCGCAGCGAAAGTGGCGCCGCGCGAAAAATTCACAACGATCTATTCGGGGATGGATGTTGAGCCATTTCGCAATTGCAACCAGTTTCGCTGTGCCGCAAGAACTGAACTAGGCATCGCACCGGAGGAAGTTGTCTTTGGAAAAATTGCCAGGTTGTTTCACTTGAAAGGTCATGAGTATTTGATCGCCGCCGCCGAGCAGGTGGTAGGCAAAAATCCTATGTGTCGCTTCTTGTTGGTTGGCGATGGAATATTGCGAAATCAGTTTGAGCGTGACATTGAAGCTCGCGGGTTGCAGCGGCATTTCATTTTCACTGGACTTGTCCCACCAGAGCGAATTCCATTTTATTTGAGTGCCATGGACGCTTTGGTACATACTAGCTTACGTGAAGGGCTTGCGCGAACGCTTCCTCAAGCACTGATCGCCGGTAAGCCGGTCATAAGTTACGACGTTGACGGAGCCCGCGAAGTTGTATTGCCTAACGAGACTGGCTTCCTGTTGCCACCCAGGTCTGTTGATACTCTCGCTGATGCGATACTAGTATTGGCCGCCGATAGTTCGATGCGCGACAGGCTAGGGCAGGGGGGCGCAGTGAAATTCACGGAGCAGTTCCGTCACCAACACATGACGGCTGAGATTCGGAAAGTTTATCAACGACTACTTGCGAAATAACGCTTACTCGGATGCCACTGGAAGCAGCTTCAGAAACTCATCTAGCGATGTTGCGTCTAGCATGGCGAGTGATAATTGATCTAACTGCTCGGGCATTTCAATCTTGCCAACAGCTACCTCTAACTCGCCTGGCAACTCACCAAATTTCTTGCGCAATAACCGAAGCAGCATATTCCGCTTGCCTTTCTCGATGCCTTTCTCGATGCCTCTATCAATGCCACGTTGTTCGTAAACAGTTACCATTTGCTCAATCTCCTGATACTGCTGCTCTGTTTGAATCATGTGTTCAAATTCGTCGAGTTCATTACCGGCGAGGGGGACATACGTTTCAACAAAGTCGACCAGCAAGCTCTTCTTTGCTGGATCAACAGGGCAGCCCAAAATCAATCGCAAAAAATCGGCTTTCATCCTGGCCTGCTCTTTTCGATTATAATCCATCTTGGCCATTAAGGCGTAGGCCAATGGATTCTCTGAACTCAGGAAGCTTCGGTAATTCAGCAAGCTCAGCTTTACCAGGTGATACTCAAATCTCACGAACGTTTTTTCCGCAAAGCTCAACTCGAAGTTGTTCGCGACTGGCTTTTTCCATTTCGCGTTATCAC
>JANODD010000405.1:0-5408 GCA_031412515.1 Planctomycetia bacterium
CGCACCGGTCACCCAGACCGGTGCGGGTTATGTTTGAGATGGAAAAATCCCTTTGCCCAAGCTTTCACGGCCGGCAAAATTCAGGAGTTGGGCTTAGTTGCGGGTGGCCAAGCTCTCTAACGGCGAGCAAAACGTGTCTCAGAACGGTCGTCCCGAGCGTCAAAGGCAGCAGTTGGGCCTTTCGAGCTCCTTGAATGACGGCGCTTTCAAAGTCCCGTAGAGTGATAATCACGTGGTTGTTCTTTCCCTCACCCGAACGGCATAATCGGACTAATGCGAAAAAATCGTTGCAGTGATTTAATCTACAAAGGAAGCTCTTTGTCGACTTTCTCTAGAGAGAACCTAGAGTTGGATACTTTTTCTGAATTCGTTTGTCCGATTCGGGTAATTGTAAATGAATCTTGCATTCTTGATTGACTTTGCGGTCGTTTGCGGCATTGGCGCCATTGCCTCAACTTGGTTCTGCTTTTTGGGATTGGTATCGGTTGCGCTAGGCGTTACCGAAGGTTCCAAGGTTGACAATAATCGTCGACACGCACTGGATAGCGACTTTTTGTTATTGACTATCCTGTTGGGCATTGGATTCGTTATCGCTGGGTGCTGCTTCACAGGCATGAGCGACCATCTTGCCCCGAGTTCCATACGAGTACTTGCAGGAATTGCGTCAGGTCTTGTTGGGTTTATTGTAGCTCTGAATTATTCCAAATTCCTCAATAAGTTTTACTTCCAACGAGCTCAAGAATGTGTAGCGAGCGACGCGATTAGCGACGCTCTTGAAGACTTTGACGAGGTCATCCGATCATCACGACAGTGGAAATCGCAGTCGCTTTACCTGCAAGCTGCGTGTTTTTGTCGCCTCGGGCAATTCGAACGCGCCGAGAGAAACCTTGAGAAGCTTGGCCTAGCGCAAACTAGTTTGGTTGATGCGATTAAGGAGTTGGCCGGAGCCTATCCTGCATTATCCGAAACCGAACGAAATGCTGCGTTGAAACCAAGATACGTTGCCAATCTTGATCCGCTTAATGCCGTTGCGGATCCGAATTCCAATGAATCCAGTTCAAAGCAAACATCGTCAGTAACGACAGGAAATGCGAAATCCGAGCGCCAAATCAGCTTCGAATACAACAGCCTGCGGAGTGCGAAACCACGAACCAACTATCGTGAGTCTGGGCGATTTTCAACTTCACGTTTGTTCTTCTGGTCGCTGCTTGGTAGCTCAGTTTGCATCGTCCTTGGCATTATTTACTCGCTGTGCATCACCCTTTCGCCGTCTGTCAAACTCAACTTTGCGCTGGTGTTCCTTGCGGGAAGCGCGGTCGGACTGGTTACTTACTGCATTTCACGACTTGGTCATGTTCGAAATAGACTCATTAACTACGGGATCGCCGTTTCCTTAACTCTCGTGACTCTTTATAGCTCATGGGCAACCAGCTTCCTGTATAACCTAAATTGCAGCGTGAACGGTGAAGGTTTCGAAGGTGTCGCGTGGGTAGCCCCAACACCATCGGTTCTTACACAATGGGCGCAGTGGTTGTTCGTAAACGGATCGTGGTCGCTCTCCGAAAGCGGTGAACCCGTAACCGGTTACTATTTGTTGAGCGCGTGGATTGCAGAAACGATCCTATTTCTAACGTGCGCCATCGGCGTTACCTATGATCGCACTCGCAACGCCATTTACTGCGAGAGCTGTCGATGCTGGATGAAATTTGAGAGCGATCGAGTGAAACTGCCGACGAAGGCCAGTGATACCGCCATGCACGATATCAAGAATGGCGATCTCAAGGCGATCATGAAAATGAGCATTGATAGGGAACAGCGGTCACACCTGACAATGAGACTTTGTCTGTGTCCGAACTGCGATGAGAATCGATGCCTTGAGATCAGCGAGCATTACCCAAAGATTGTTAACGGCGACGTTGTCAACGTCGAGACACGAATTGCAGGACCTCTTCCCATTTCGGGCGATGAAGAGAAAGAGCTGCGGGCTCTAGCCTATTCATTGATGGAATTGAACGAAGAACTCGCCTCGGCCAGATACAAAGGCTATGAAAGCACTCTAACAGAGTCATCTAGACCTTGTGTCTGAGAACGGTTCGAACGAGCAGCAGAAAGGTACGGCGAATGACTCTGCACTCGTTAAGCTTGAATCTATACTCGGCTCAAGGTACCAGTTTCGCCAGCGAACGAATCGGTCTCGACGCCAAGTCTTTGTAGGATCGTGACAAAAAGCTTCGCCAGTGGAAGCTCTTCCACTTCCTCCTTGCCTTGCCATCCAGCGTCCGTCACAATTCCAGCGCCGGCCTGATTGTCTTCATTTCCTTTACCGAATTTCAGATACCGGCCGTTGGTGAAGCCGAAGTTCGAACCGCCCGCAGAAATAATCGGATAGTTGCGGGAGAGATGGAAACTGCTGGAAGCGGAGCCGTGCATCGCAAGCGTGTTGTCCAGCATGTTGCCTCTACCAGTCGGCTCCGGAGTATCCTTCAGCCTCTGCACAAAGCGACCAAATTCTTCGGCCTGATAACGATTATAGGTGCCGAGGTTTTTCCATCCATCAGGGGCTTTGACGTCATGTGTCAGACCGTGAGCGCCACCAAGACCAACGGCTTGAGACAACAAGTCGTGTGGACCTTCGCCGTTTTCTCTTCCCAGTTGGAACGTCGCCACGCGAGTCGAATCACTTAGGAAGGAGAGGTAGATTAGTTCATACATCGTCTGGAAATAAAGTCTGGCTTCCTTAGGCTCGGCATCCAGATGCAGATTGCGAGTATCAACCTCGGGAATAGGCGTATCAATCCAACGTTGAGCCTTGGCCAGCTTCACTTCGGTATCACGCACTGCGTCAAGATACTGCTTGAGAGTCTCCTGATCGCGGCTGGAGAGTTGCCGCCCTAGCGACTTAGTATTCTCAATGAGCAGATCCAAAGCACTCTTGCTTCTCGCCAGTCGAGCGGCGGCGTCTTTGTTGCTGGTCACAAACAGCGTGTCGAAGATTTGCTTTGGCTTATTCATCGCTGGGATCGGCCGACCTTCACGGTTGAAGGATTGAGTCTGCGCGCCGCGAGGACCACCAACACCGCCATTGGTCGACATCACCAGAGAAGCATGTCGAGTGAGGTCTCCTGTGTGTTCTGCAAGCACCTGATCGAGAGAGATTGAATTCTGATACGGACCGTGACCACCTGTTGCCGCGCCAGTCAAATACTGATCTGCATTGGAATGGCCATGAACCCGTCTTGACGCTGGATGTGACAGCCCGGAATAAATCGTGATGTCACCGCGCAAAGGCTCAAGCACGTCGAGCACTTTGGTCAGTTCGAAATCCTTTTCGCCACCCCGAGGAAACCAACTCCAATCCTTCCAAGCTGGGTCTGATTTAAGTGGCAGACCTACTCCATCAGGATGGTAGACACTGACAAAACGTTTTGGAGTGTCCTCAAGTCTTGAGCTCGCCACAGCAAACGATTCTAACCACGGCAAAGCCAGAGCCAAGCCAGTGCCGCGAAGAAATGTTCTACGGCTTATGCAAACGGTTTTGTTATTCATCGTCTATCCTGACGCTCACTTCGAGTTGAAAATGTTACTGCTAATGACCAGGTGAATCAGGTCGCCGAGCCCTGCGCCATTTCGAACGAATTGTCCGGTCAAGTTGTCAATGTCAGCACGGTCGCCAAAAGAAAGCGGTCTGCCAAGTGCGTAAGCGGTCATCTTATGTACCATGGCTCGGGCAATTTGATCCTGTCGGTCCGTGAGCAGATATCGCTTGAGCCCATCCATCCCGGCCAGTGTCTGCCTGTTGAATAATTCTGAAGTCGCATCCACTGGCTTGTTCTCAATGTGCGTGCGGTAAGTTCCCATCGCATCGTAGCTTTCAAAGGCGATCCCCCATGGATCAATTCTAGAGTGACACGACACACAGGCCGCTTTGTTCCGGTGATCCGCGATCCGTTCTTTCAAAGTCATTTTCAGAATCTCTGGATCTGTCAGATCCACTTCGGGGACATTCGGCGGTGGCGGAGGCGGTGGATCATCGATGATTCGTTTCAACATCCAGACGCCACGTTTAAGCGGATGCGAATCCTTGCCATCGGAGTTCATAGCTAGGAAGCCAGCACACGTCAGGAGACCGCCACGATTCGTTTGAGGCTCGATCGAGACTTTACGAAATTGAGGGCCATGTACCTTTTGAATCCCGTAGTGCGCCGCCAACCGCTCATTGACCATAACGTAATCGGAATGGATGAAGTCCATGATGCTGTGGTTGTGCCGCAGAACTTCATCAAAGAAAGCGATCGGCTCTTCCTGCATCGCTTCTTTCAACGATTCGTCTGTAACATGAGTCGCATTGTTCAGGCGATCCATACCCAGCCATTGCTGAACGAAATTCTGGGAGAATCGTCTTGAACGCGGGTCTGCCAACATGCGTTCGACCTGACCCGCAAGAACCGCTGGGTTTCGTATTGTTCCTTGCTCCGCAAGCTGCAGCAGCTCGTCGTCAGGAATACTTGACCACAGAAATACGGAGAGACGACTGGCGAATTCCAAATCACTGATTTTTGTCGGGCCCTCAGTCGCTTCGGTCGTAGCTCTTTGAACAAGGTAAAGGAATTCTGGAGTGGCCAGCGCTGTGGCCAAGACTTCCAGCATGGCATCTTCGAAAGTCGAGAACTCTGGCCGATACTTCGTAAACAGCGCCATGAACTGGTCGAGTTCCTGCGATGTGACAGGACGCCGCCAGGCGTGTCTCAGGAATCGGTTCAACACCTCGCGACCGTAGACCGCTTCGTCGCTTTTGTTGTCGCTTGCGATGAATATGTCTGTGTGAGTTTTCGGCGGCCATTGTTCGTAGAACGGAGCACTGATCTCAATGTGGTCGATCAGAACGTGCAGGCGATCTTCCCCGCCGGTCGCATTGGAGACATTGCGAATATGCAGGAACTCGTCCCGTCTTGGAAACGTTGTGGTGAGTTTCCGGAACGGGTTGCGCTGGATATCGCTGAGCGGGATATCGAAGTGGATAAACTCAGGATTGTCGCCGGATGCCGTAACCGGGATGTCACGCTCACTGATTGTCTGTGAGAAGTTGGCGTTGTTGCTGGTGTGGGCACTGAAAATCAGACGCAAGCTCGCGTACTCGTCGGGATTCATCGTCGAGCGTCCCGCTCGAATGCTAACGCGCATGATGCCATCGTCAGGAAGAAAGCGATCGAGATCCAGTTTCAACTCGTTGTTCGAGGCAAGAACAAACACAACCGTAGATACAGCCGACGTCTGCCCAACCACAGCCTCAGGCTGAGGCATCGCCTTTCCACCGGAGAATTGAATGCTCTCACCGGTGTCTCGGTTTAATAGATGTGGCTGGTTTCTGTTCTTGCCTTTGCTCTTATCTTTCTTGTCGAGTGTCTCTG
>JANODD010000406.1:0-70451 GCA_031412515.1 Planctomycetia bacterium
TGGTTGGTTCGGTCGGACATCGATCGTCGTGCACGGCGATTTCGAGCAGGAGCACGAGCACCGCTAGCGCTGAGCACGAGCACGATGAAGAGCAAGCATTTAGTTAATACGTAAACTAATGCGTGCTTGAACCTGGGAACATCCGCTACGACATCTTCGCCATCTGAATAAGGGCTGGTAAAAGGAATTGCGGTAAAAAATAAATACATACCGCGGCCGGTCCTAGCGTTTTTTTTACCGCACATCTTTTAACCAGTCTACTTCTTCGCTGTTTACTAGGCGATGATATCGGTCACAACGCGGGCTAGTTACTAAGGCAGGTAGGTGGCGACAGTGTCAAAAAAGTCGCGGCGCGATAACTCAATTTTAGCGTAAATCGCCAGGGTTTGCCTATTTCGCTCTCGATCCCAAGCCTCCGGGGCCCGGAATATTCGGTACAGCGGACAGCCGCGGCACGAAAAGATCATGCAATCGTACTATTCAGACCAACGAATCTCGATTCTTCTGCGATCGAATTCAATCCTGTCCTATCTTTCGAGTGTCGCACAATTGTCTCAACTGTCTCACTTGTAGCTGCATTGTCTCAATTGTAGCCGCAACAATTAAGACAACTGTGCGACACTCAATCGGCAACTTAGCCGAAGACCGGCGCCCATCTGGGTAGAGGCTCAATCGTGGAACTCTTACTACTACTCGTCATCCCTGCTCTTATGGCTTGGAGTGTCGTATACCTTCGCTTCAATGGAATCGTCGGTTGCCTTGTCGCATCCTTGTTGGCAGGGACCGTGCTGGGCCATCCCTTTTTTCACATCTCGGTCATCACCTTGGATCGTTTGATGCTGGGTGGTTGCATTGCTCTGTTTGTAGGCTATCAATTTCGAGGTTGGAACCAGCCGTGGATTTTATCGCGGGCGGACTCCTTGTTTGCAGTCTTCCTCTTCGCAATGATCCTAACGACGTTTGTGCAGCCTTCATCGGGCGACCACATCGGCTCGGCCAGTAAATTGATTTTTTTTTCCCTTTTGCCTGCCGCAATGTATGTGATCGGTGGTCATGTAACACTAAGTCCAAAGCAGTTGCGAATGATGTTTGCAACCTTTGCGGTTTTTGGGATTTATCTCTCACTGACCGCTGTCGCCGAGAAGCTCAACTGGACATGGGCGATTTTTCCAAAGTACATTATGGATCCGAAGTTCGCAGAGTTTCTAGGACGCGGTCGTGGTCCACTCTTGAACCCTGCCGCCAATGGAATCCTCTTGACGTTGGCGCTAAGCTGCGGCATGATGCCGGTTCTCTGGTACCGCAGCATCGGGCGTTTCAGCGTACTGGCAACTGTTCCCATCTATATGCTTGGTATCTATTGCACTTTAACACGCAGTGTATGGCTGGGTAGTGGCATTGTACTCGTCGGAATCGTCGCAGCGTTAGTGCCGATGCGTTGGAGATTGGCGATCGCAATGGCCATTTTAGGTTGCGCGTCGATGACCATGATGGCGGATGTCAAATCGCTGCTGAACTTCAAGCGCGATCGAAATGTGACCGTTGAACAGATGAGCGAATCGGCCAGCTTGCGTCCAATTCTTGCAATGGTCGCATGGAAAATGTTCCAAGACCGCCCGCTGATGGGATGTGGAACCGGCCAGTACTTGGCGACTGCGAAGAACTATTTGTTTGATCGCAGCACCAACTTGCCGCTTGAAAAGGTTCGACCTTATGTGCAGCACAACATGTTTTTGGCCATGCTGGTTGAAAACGGTCTAGTAACCTTGATTCCGTTTTGTTGCTTACTTGGTTGCTGGACGCTTTGGTCATGGCGACTCTGGAATTCGCCGAAGTTAGAAATCGAGTATCGGCAACTTGGCTTGGTATCGCTGAGCTTGCTTGCGGCCTACATCGTCAACGGCATGTTCCACGATGTGCTTATCTTTCCGATGATCAACGCCTACATGTTCTTCATTGCCGGAAGCGTTCGCAACTGCGCAGTGCATTTGCAACAGCCCCGCAGCCAGCAAGCGGCATATGTGACGGAGCGTCTGCCATCGGGGTTGAGACTCCAGCACCACTACTGAGACAATGCAGAGACTAATCTTGCGATCTGCTCATCGGTGTGTTCGCAAGACAAGCTAATGCGAAGGCGGCTGGTGCCGGTGGGTACTGTGGGTGGACGAATGGCGGGTACGAACAAGCCTGCAGATTGCAGCTTTGCACTCAACTCAATCGCTGCACCTTCGTCACCAAGGATGATTGGAAGAATGGGGCTGTCGTCGCCCAGGAGTTGCCAACCTATGCGGCGGATTTCGAAGCGGGTTTTTTTTGCGACGCTTCGAAGTGTGCAACGCTTTTCATGAAGCGAGTTGGTAAGACCAATCGATGCCGTGGCAGCAGCAAGCACGCTACTCGGTAACGCCGTGCTGAACATGTAGGCTCGACCGAAATTCAGCACGTGATCAACAAGAGATTGACTTCCGCACAAGTAGCCGCCCATGCAACCTAATGCTTTGCTGAGCGTACCTAATTTTCCTAGGACTCGGTCGGTCAGTCCAAGTTCCTCGACAAGTCCCGCGCCGCTTGTGCCGTAAACACCGGTGGCGTGTGCTTCGTCGACGAGCAGACCACAGTTGAATTGGTCAGCGAGATCAGCCAGTTGTTGCAGCGGCGCAGCGTCACCATCCATACTGAAGATCGATTCCGTGACGATCACTGCACGATTGAATCGATGTCGGTTACTTGTCAATCGTTCCTTTAAATACTGCACATCATTGTGTGGGTAGATTTCACGAGCGGCTTTGCTTAACCTGCATCCATCAATCAAGCTTGCGTGATTCAATGCGTCGCTATAGATCACATCCTTATCGCTGACAAGGCTGCCGATGGTGGCGAGGTTGCCTGCATAGCCGCTTGGAAACACTAGCGCGGCCGGCAAGTGATTGAACTTGGCAAGGGAGGCTTCGAGTTGAATCTGTTCATCGCTGTAGCCGCTTACCGCCGGACTTGCACCGCTCCCTACACCATTGGCTTGCAGAGCGGCCAATGCGGCAGCAACTACTTCATGGTTATTTCGCAGCCCCAAATAGTCGTTGCCGCCGAAATTGATTAGCGACTGTCCGCCGCGTTCAACCATGCCATCAGGCAAATGCGAGGTCACAGTTTTGCGGCGCCGAAGTTGATTCCGTTCAAGGCTCGCAAGGGATTCGTTAAGAAAGGCTTCCCATCGATTTTGTGGTTGCATTGCGAACCTAGTCGTAGCCTAGCTTTGTACGCTGGGAGCGGGGAGAATCCCAGGCTGATCTGATAAAAAGTGTTCGTCAATTGGAAACACGGGTTGAACAAATCTGTTGCGCATCAGTCTGTGGTTGACGGTGTGATTCGAGCAGCTGAATTAGTGGGCCGTCGGCGCTAGCCGCGGGTTTCGAAGTGGTAGTCAATCATAACAGCCAGTCCAATTTAATCGCAAAGCTAAACAACAGACATCTGAATTAGTGAGCCGTCGGCGCTAGCCGCGGGTTTCGAAGTGATAGTCAATCATAACAGCCAGTCCAATTTAATCGCAAAGCTAAACAACAGACATCAGCATTGTATAGACTGCTCGCAATTTGCACCGTCCGACCTCGAGACCCGCGGCTAGCGCCGACGGCTCACAGTTCCTCTTTTCGTAAAACGGCGCAACAAAAACAACGTTCGGACATTAGTAATGCAACGAACTTTTTATCAAATCAGTCCCAGGCTGGAAGCCTAGGCTACGTTAGTTGTTTCCTGGGGCATACTGGGGGTGTTCCTGCTTCCAACGAGCAATTGCCAATTTGTGGTTCGTCTGATCGTCGGCGGGAAATGCGAAGTCCACTAAAAAGAGGCTGTTGGATTCATTCGGCTGGTACTTTGGAAATGCTGCACCTACATCTTCCGAACCTAGCTGCAAACAAACAGCTAACGCGAGATCATTGATACGAACGATCAGTTTACGATCATTTCGTGTTGGTAGCGTGCCATTCGAACCAGGCGGTGGCATATTGTCTTCATGAATGCCGTCGCGGAGGAAGCCTATATTACTTTGATCGTTAAACTCATAAACGATTAACTCATCGTCCAGGAGCTTGGAAACCGACGCGATGTCTCCTGCGTTTCCGAAGCGGGCCAAGCATTGCAGAGCGAAGACCCGAGTCTCACGGTCGTTTGAAGCATCCAGATGGCGCCGAGCAATGGTGGCTCCTTCCGGAATGCCTCGCTGATGGGCAATCGATAAAACATCGCTGGCGAACGATGATGGCGTTTTTGGAATCCATTGTCCGGCCAGAGCTCGCATGCACCGTTCGTAACTAGGCTTCGAAGAGTCTCCCTGCCCCGTGCGATAAAGTGATGAAACGATAACCTCGTTAACTTCGTTTGATGCAGATCCAATTGCGGCTGTGTCATTAAACAGGGCACATGCTAATAATAGTCCAACGGTATCGCCCGCAGTTGGCAATTCGCCCCGGGAAATTCGCAAATGGAGTCTCTCGGCCTCTGTTTCGGCTTTGGCTCCAAGTTCCTCATAAGCGGCTACCGAGTTTTCAGTCCCCTTCGACTGAATAACCGATTCGATGTGCTTGGCAAGGTCGCCTTGAGTACGAAGCATCGTCACAAACAACAGCTTGCTTGTCCGGGAACTGCCAGTAATGGACCGAAAAAGGTCCCAAGCTGGCAAGCCAAAACTCTGACTCTGGTCGGCTGAGAGAATGAATTTTTTTGTGACGTTTTCAAAGATGCCTTTGTCGATCTCTTCGCAAATTCGATTCGCTCGCTCTTGGACTTCGATCGATTGGAGCTGCTTAGCTTGGCGTACGAGTTCAAGTGCCGGGGCACCAATCTCCAATAGTCGCTTGCTGGCTGTCTCTCGGTTTGAAAACGAAGGACTGCTCAATTGTTCAATCAGCGACTCAACTTCTTCGTCAATACTTTGGGTGGCGGCTGGTTCGTCAGCCACGGCTAGCTGAGATCTAGCAACATTCGGAGCGTAACAAACCAGAATGATCAGAATCCACGAACAATGCGATCGAATTGATGCATACCATTGGGATTGCATGGGCGGTACTCATGTGGGAAATCAGCGGCTGCCTCTACTGAACGCACTCACGTCTCAAAGACATTCAAGAGCGAGTAGACACAAGTATAACACACAGCTCAAACACGAGAATGGTAAACGATTGCAGATAAGTTGGCTTGATAGCATTGTAGCGTCGCGGAGTTTTGAGTTGTCGATCGCAGCGTCTGGGTAATCTTCGCTGCGCCAGATCCGAGCTGCATAACCGCAAATTCCAGATTAATCGAAAAGGTCACGTGGACACCAATGAGCCGAAAGTTCCCATTTCCTAGCAGCTACGGCGTCAGTCCACGATTCCTTGTTTGAAGTAAAAACTGCCGCAGCAGCAGTCGGCATTTCAAGCGGTCGACCGGCCAGTCGGCTTACAAATTCCGCCAAGCCCGGATTGTGACCGACGATCAAAACATCCGACCAGTCCTCAGGCAGCCCGCGTACGTGCGCGTTCAGGGTTTCGACAGAGGCTAGGTAAAGCGACTGTTCATAAAACGCTTCGGGTTTGTAGGACCACTCGGCGAGCATGAGGGCTAAAGTCTCGCGAACGCGGCGTGCTGTGCTCGCAATGACGACCGCTGGCGAAATGTGATTGTCAGCGAAGTGCTTTCCCATCATCGGAGCGGTGCGGGAGCCGCGCTCGTTCAGTGGCCGATCATGGTCCGTTAGGTTCTGATTCGCCCAGTCACTTTTCGCATGCCGCATGAGGATTAATCGACGGACCATAACTAAATTCTGCTTAATGTCACTAGAAGTTTGAATACCTTAAAAATACCAGGGAATAGGGCTTTCGCTTCCCCATATCATTCATTCGTAAATACTAATTACGAGAATCCCTGCCGCTTGAAGCAATTTTTTGCATCCGACGTACATTTGCAATAGAATCAATCTTGATGGAAACCATTTTCACCGTAAAGACACTTAAAGGCCACTCACATGCCAATGATACTTGTTGCAGATGACTCGGAGTTGCACCGCAATTTCATCTTAGAAGTACTTAAAAAAGAGCCGTTGGACTGGATTATTGAAGCGGTTAGTTCGGCCGAAGAGGCGATTGCGTTAATGCGTCACATGGCATTTGATGTCATTATCACGGATGTTGTTATGTCAGGCATGTCGGGACTCGAATTGGTAAATCAGGTTCACAGGCGGCCGAAGCGTGTACCGATCATTGTTGTCTCTGGCGAGGATGATCCAAGCTCGGCAATTGAAGCGTTGAAACGAGGAGCGGCCAGCTACGTGGCTAAGAAAGATCTTTCAGCCCGTCTCGGAGAGACTGTTCGCCAAGTGCTTGACGCATCCCGCCTCGAGCAAAATTACCACAATCTCATTAGCTGCTCAGAGGAGATTCGGTTCAAGTTCAGTTTGACGAACGACCCAGATTTGGTACTGCCCTTAGTGGGTTTGGTCCAACGTATGTCCGACGGCATGAACCTTTTAGGAAGCGCTTCGCGAACTCGGCTTGGAGTTGCTATTGATGAAGCCGTAGTCAACGCAATTTGCCATGGGAACCTGGAACTCAGCGAGGAGGAAATGAAGGAGGTCCATGGCCATCTTCACTCCGGCACAGCCAGCAATGCCATTGAAAGCCGACGGCATAAAACTCCCTACAGCGAACGGCATGTTCATGTGTCCATAGGATTATCCATGGACGGTATTAAAATTGTTGTTCGCGATGAGGGTAATGGTTTTTCGCGTGATGCGGCGAGTCTTTCCAATGAGCATCGCGGAGTCACCTTGATTCAAAATCTTGTGGACAAAGCTTACTACAATGACGCTGGCAATGAAATAACGTTGATCAAGTTTCGTGATCAAAGGACGCAGTCTGCACAACCGCAGGGACTGCAGCCTGCCGTGGTCTAGCTTTGGACACGCGTTTCAATTTCGCTCACGACATCGTCAACCTTCACCCGCCATTGCTCAAGAGAATCTCGGTCGCGAATGGTCACGGTCTGATCTTGTAGCGATTGGCCATCGACGGTGATGCAATACGGCGTTCCAGCTTCGTCCTGACGGCGATAGCGACGACCCACAGCACCCTTTTCGTCGTAAAACACATTGAACTTTTTCTTCAGTGCCCGGTAAATATCTTTGGCGACTTCGGGCATGCCATCTTTCTTTACGAGCGGAAATACGGCTGCTTTTAGCGGTGCAATGCGCGGATTGAGTCGCAAAACGACGCGGGATTGCATCTGACCGTTTTCGTCTGGCGCTTCGTCTTCGCAGTAAGCTTGACAGAGGAATGCCAGCGTAGCGCGATCTGCACCCGCGGAGGGTTCGATCACGTGGGGAACGTAGCGTTCGTTGGTCAATTCGTCGCGATAAGTTAGATCCTTACCGCTACCGCGATATTTGGGTTTTCCATCTTCACCCAACTGGACAATTAACGGATTGGATTTTTCATCGAGCTTTCCTTCCATGTGGCTGCGCAGATCGAAGTCGCCGCGATGGGCAATGCCTTCCAGTTCGCCATATTCACCCTCGGCCAAGAATGGGAAGGCGTATTCGATGTCAGCTGTGCCCGTCGAATAGTGGCTCAATTCATCGTGATGGTGTTCGCGAAGTCGCAAGCGTTCACCAGCGAGCCCGAGATCTTTGTACCACTGCATACGGCGATCGCGCCAGTAACGATACCATTGCTGTGACGAATTGGGATGGCAGAAGAACTCGATCTCCATCTGCTCAAACTCACGCGAACGGAAAGTAAAATTCCGCGGCGTGATTTCATTGCGGAAGCTCTTTCCAATCTGCGCGATACCAAACGGCAGTTTTACGCGCGAGCTATCGACGACATTTTTGAAGTTAACAAAAATCCCTTGCGCGGTTTCAGGACGGAGGAATGCCGCTCCTTCTTCGCCACTGAGCGCACCGACGTAGGTCTTGAACATAAGGTTAAATTCGCGAGGCTCGGTTAACGTTCCGAGTTCGTTCGCATCGGGTGCGAGGACTTGCGCAAAGTCGTCTACTTTTTCGAGCGAGATGAATTTGTCCCATTTCAGCGAGTCCGCGTCTTTGCCACGCAGATTGAAGAACTTGAGCGCACGACGCTGGGTGTCTTCGTTTTCAGTGTCGGCTTCAACCATGGTGGTTACGAAGATCCGCTGACCTTTCGCTTCGACCCAACGTCCGCGAACTTGGTCGTGACGATAACGTTTCCGAGTCTGGCGGCAATCGACCATGTAATCATGGAAAAGATCGTAGTGACCCGAGCACTTCCAAACTTGCGGATGCATGATGATCGTGCAATCGAGTCCGGTCATTTCGTATTCGGCCGGTGCACCGTTCATGACTGACAATTCGTCGTGGCCGCTGACCATGTCGCGCCACCAAGCATCCTTAACGTTGCGTTTCAATTCAACGCCCAGCGGTCCGTAATCCCAGAATCCGTTCAATCCACCGTAAATTTCGCTGGACTGAAACATGTAGCCGCGGCGTTTGCAAAGCGAAACTAGCTTTTCCATTTGCATCATGGGAGCGAACTTTTCAATGGAGCAATGATTAGTGAAGTGGGCAACGCAAGTTGTCGCCGACCAAGTTGATTTTCTAAGTTGATTTTCTCAATGTTACAATTCTTGCCAAGCCTGCCAGGTCTTTAGTTACCTGCGGCGTGTCCCAGCCAGTTCCGACAAAAGAAGCGAGTCGCTGGTTCAGCATGGGCGAGAATTCAAAAATACAGTAGCCGCGCGGATTCAGTTTGGCCTGAGCCTCAACCAGCAAGCGCGCGATCACTTCACTGCCGTCCGGACCGGAGACTAAGGCCATCTGCGGTTCGAATTTACGAACCGTAGCAGGCAATTGTTCAAACTCAGCTTGTGAAACATAGGGCGGATTACTGAGCACTAGGTCGAATTTCACATCCGATGGCAGGGCTGCAAGTAGGTCGCTTTCCAGGAACGTGATTCGATCTTCGCCTAGCTGATGTTTTTCGGCGTTACGTCGAGCTACAGCGAGTGCGGCGGGCGATTTGTCGATGGCCGTCATATGGCAGGTTTTGAGATGTTTGGCAACGGTTACGGCAATCGCCCCGCTGCCGGTACCGATATCAACAATATTCAACGGCTGGGAAAACTCTTTGGCGCGATCCAAGGCGGCAACAACTAAATGCTCTGTTTCGGGGCGCGTAATCAGCACATCGGGGTTCACTTCGAACTGCATCGAATAGAACTCTTTGTAGCCGACAAGATAAGCGACCGGCGTACCTTCGCTACGACGTCGAACGAGTTCGCGAAAAGCAACTTTCGCTTCCGCTGCAGGTTCTTGATCGAAGGTTGTATAGAGTTCGATCCGCTGACAGCCGCAGGCGTGCGCGAGCAAGACTTCCGCATCCAATCGCCCCGAAGTCGATCCGCCTTTTTTCAAGTAGTCAGTGGTCCATGTGAGTAACTTACCAATCGTCCATGTTTCGGTGGTACTCATCCGCCGTTCTCCATATCACCACGAAGTTGATCGCGCTCGTATTCTAGCAGTGCTTTGGTCATTGGAGCCAAGTCTCCAGCGATCACTTGATCCAGCTTATAGAGCGTAAAATTAATGCGATGGTCCGTCACGCGATTCTGCGGGAAGTTGTAAGTTCGAATTCGTTCACTGCGATCGCCTGAACCGATCAATGACTTGCGCGTGTCCGAACGTTTCTTCATTTCTTCTTGGCGAAGGTGATCGTAAATCCGACTCTTCAAGACGCGAATCGCTTTGGCCAAGTTCTTGCCCTGGCTCTTTTCGTCTTGGCATTGCACAACGATTCCCGTTTCGTAATGCGTCAGTCGGATGGCCGTCTCAGTTTTATTAACGTGCTGGCCACCTGGGCCGCTCGCACAGAATTTGTCGACGCGATAGTCATCCTTCTTGAGATCGATTTCAACGTCTTCGGGCTCGGCCATCACTGCCACAGTGGCCGCCGACGTATGAACACGGCCTTGGGTTTCGGTTTCGGGCACGCGCTGGACGCGATGTCCACCGCTTTCGAACTGCAACTCCCGGTAGACGCCATCACCTTCGAGGCCGATGACAATTTCCTTGAAACCGCCGCGCTCCGATGCGCTCATATCCATGATCTCGGTTCGCCAGCCTTTGGCGTCGGCATTGCGTTTATACATTTCGTACAAGTCACGAGCGAACAGGGCTGCTTCTTCACCGCCTGTACCAGCTCGGATTTCCATCACGCAACTACTTCGGTTTGCGTCTTCACCGCCAATGGTCGACTCGAGCAACTCATCCCACAGAGTCTCGCGTTGCTTTTGCAGCGAATCGAATTCCTCTTGGGCCATGCTCCGCTCTTCAGGATCATCGCTCTTGGCCATCTCAGCCAAGTCCTGCATGTCGTCGCTCATTTTCTTGTAGCTTCGATACTTGTGAGCGATCCGTGAAAGCGAACCGTGTTCACGGGCATACGAAGCGATCTTGCTAGAGTCCGACATGACGTCCGGGCGGCTCATCAGATGCTCAAGATCTTCGAATCGTTTGAGTTTGCCTTCGAGTTCAGCACGAACGTTCATAAGAGGTTTACTTGGGAAGCAGGTTTACAGGTTTACTTGGGGGAGGTTTGGGTGGCTTCAAAACAAAATAAGCCCGACGTGATTTTTACCACGACGGGCCACTTTGGTTGCTTAATTTCAGCAATGTGTACTGACAGCCCACCGGGAATGCATTTTGACTGCTGGCTTTTAAGCAAGCGTCGTCACACACCCGGAGTAGCTATTTCTTTTTCTTACCAAGACTAGCGTAGGTGCCAGCCGCGAATTTGTTCTGGAACTTCTCGATCCTGCCGGCGGTGTCAACGTACTTCAGCTTGCCGGTGTAAAACGGGTGGCAAGCATTGCATATGTCGACGCGGATTTCAGGTCGAGTACTGCGAGTTTGGAAGGTATTTCCACAACCGCAAGTGACTTTGGTTTCGTGGTATTTTGGATGAATATTTTCTTTCATCGGTCGCTCTACTGATCTAATTTCTAAATTCTTGGTTGGTGGCTGGCAGACAATCTGCTGTGCCCGATGTACACCAACGCTATTGAAGGGTACGCATCTTAACCCCCACATTCAAGTGCCTCAATGCCAAACTGCCGTCCAAGTTCGACAAGTGGAGAACTTTACACATTGGACTCTCCATGACCAGCTCGTTGCTTCTAGGGATTTTCGGTCCATTTTTCCCCAAGGCGTAGGAAATCTGCCCGTACGGTCCTAAGTTCAGTGGTTCGAAAAAGAGTCGTGCCATGCCAGTCGTGGTTTAAGAAGGCTGGATTTTTTTGCTTATCCAGTTCCAGCAGGAAGCGGTAGGAATCCGTATGCCAAACGACCGTCCTCCCATTTCGATCACAGGACAGCAGCGAATTACCGTCCGGCGAAAAGAGTACCGAAGTCACCTCCTCCTTATGGTGGAGTAGATTTGCGATTTCCTTTCCCGCCGCAATGTCCCAAAATTTTACCGACCGATCCGCAGAGCCACTTGCGAGCAACCTGCTGTTCGGATGGAACGTGACCGCTTTAACGGTGCTGTCGTGACCCGAGAGACATCTCACGTCCGCGACGTTGTCCAGATCCCATACCACTAACTGTTTACTAATCCCTACTACAAGCCACCTCCCATCGGACGAAAAGGCGAGGTCACTATCGTTACTACCATGCACCCCAGAAGGTAATACTAATTCCCGGACTACTTGGCCAGTTTGCGCATCAATGAGATTCACTCGGTTCCGAGGAGTTTCAACGGCGCTTGCAATCCAATTTCTGCTTTGGGAGTACGCGAGTCCCGTTATGGTTCTCGGCGCTTCAGGCCAAGTGAAACTCCAAATGGGTTCAAGCTGGCTCTCGCGAAACCGCCACGCTTTAACTCTGGCCTCAGCTCCACCCGTGAAGACCATTTGGTTTGAGGGCGACGAGACAATTCGATAAACTTTAGGCTCTGTCACTGACATCGGTGACATTAGTGCAACGGCTGGATTCCAAAGCAATAAGTTGCGACCGGCAACAATGATGCAAGTATCGGTTGAAATTTCAGCGACCAGCGGCCGACTGAAGCCAGGTTCCATGAAATGCGAAACGTCGATGCTCGCATGATGTACTGTTGCAGCAATTTTCCAGGTTCGCAAGACACCGTCATGGCCGACCGAGTTCAATGTCGAACCGTCGGGTGAAAATGCCAGATCATAAATGCGACCCGGGTGAGCTGCCCAAGCTCTTTCGTATTGTTTTTCTGGAGTCGCAAGAGGTGTTAAGTTCTCGTCTAGTTCCACGACACAGATCATGCCCGTACGGTTTGCAACGGCCACGCGTCGACAGTCTGGACTTACTGCGATAGTCAACGCGCTGTCGGTGACCTTTGCAATCGGAGTAAACGACGATTTTGCTTGCTCTTCAATACTCTCTCGGCGAACCGTACCCGCCAGATCACTAGTGAATAGATATTTGTTCCCAACGGCTGGCTGTACATCCAAGACACGTGATTCCACGTCAGGCAAACGTCGATACAACTGCATCGTTTCCAGATTCCAGATGGCACAGGTGCCGTCATCGCTGGCCGAATATAACTGAGCTCGATCGGCCGACATACTAATCGATTGAACCGATTTGGAATGTCCGCGCAGTTCTTCAAGTTCCTCACCTGTCCGCCAATTCCAAACTCGAATTGTTTTTTCGTTCCCGCAACTAATCAACGTATCTTCTTTACCGAAAAGTGCATAAAATGCCTGGGAAGTATGAGCTTTGATCCTATTAAGTAGCTCGCCGGTTTGGCTATCCCATACACATAACGTTCCGTCATCGCCGGCTGTGGCAATCAGTTTATCATCGGGCGAAAACGAAGCGAGATTCACTTCACCTTGCTTAGCGTTCCATGAAATTAGTTTCTGACGGGACCTTGCATCGTAAACGGACACAATGCCTTCGGCACCGCATAGGGCGATTAGTTTTCCATCGTTAGAAAACTGGAGAGCATACAAAGGGTCTTTCGAAGCCGTAATCGAGTCGCATTCACGATGTCCTTTGTTCCATAAGTGATACCAGGCTAGCTCGCGGACATCTTCGTCAGAGTTTTGCTTGATCTGACGCCTAAGCACAACGTCATAGTTCGGAAGGTCACCGTCTTCGAGGGCTCGATCCGCGGCGTTGATATCGGCAGCATAAAGCTGACTTCGCAGCTCAGCGGCACTTCTCGTCGCGCGATCGCGTTCGGCACCCACTAATTCTCTCGACAATTGAAGCTGGTTATTGATGGCGGACAACCATGAGACCGAATTACTCACTTGTTGCACATATCCGACAGCAACACTGATGGCAACAAGTGCCAATACTACGCAAGCCCCGCTAAGCGCCGCAATGACTGGTTGCCGCCGAACCCAATGGGTGATGCGTACCGCGATCGAGTTCTTTCGAGCTAGAACAGGTCGCCTGTCGATAAAGTTGCCAAGGTCTTCAGCCAGTCCAGCCGCCGTTGCATATCGTTGGTCAATCGAAACACTCAAACAACGCGTGACAATCGCTTCTAAATCGCGAGGCACTTCTGGACGAAGCTTGCGAACCAGTGGAGGGCCGGCGTCCTTCATCTTTAAGATCATGTCGGCGCCAGAATCGCCCACGTAGGGCCGCTGCATCACTAGCAATTCGTACAATATCACGCCAAGTGAATAGACGTCCGAATGCGAACCGATGTCACTTGCCAGCCCACGGATCTGCTCAGGTGCCATGTATTCAAGCGTCCCCATCACATTGCCGGTCACCGTCATATCGTCTTCGGCTTGTGTCGCTTTTGAAATCCCAAAATCGGTCACACGCGGTATCCAACTGGCTTCGCCATCATCAAAGCAATGGTGTTGATCGCATTCGGTGGTAGGTTCCAGCAGAACATTGGCTGGTTTCAGATCGCGATGAAGAATACCGCGCGCGTGCGCATGCTGCACGGCCTCGGCAAGCAACCTGACAATTCTCGCGACAATGCGAAAGTCAGTTGGAGTTTTGCGGTTATGTAGCCACTGGCCTAAAGTCGGACCGCTGCAGTACGGATAAACGATCGAGGGCATCAAGGCTGTTTCGTCAGTTGCCAGTACCGGTACGATGTTCGGGTGATCAAGCTTGGCAACGTTTCTTGCTTCGCGCAAAAATCGCTGGACCATGCTTTTTGTCAGTAGCACATCGGGTCGCGGCATCTTCAGTGCCACGTTGCGATTGAGATGTTGATCACGTGCTAGAAAGACAACGCCAAAACCGCCTTGTCCAAGATGAGAAATCAGTTGATATCTACTGGAGGGACGAAACTCAGAGAAGTTAACCGTTTGCCGCTTGTCAGTGCTCGTTGCCTGCCATGCATCGCGAATATTGTCGGTTAGTATCGACTGAAACCATTCCTCTAGTTCTTTAGGAGTTTGGCCTTGAAAATCACGGAGTGAATTTTGTGCTTCTGTAATCGTTTCTTGAACCAAGTCCGATCCCGCAAGAGATGACTTGACTCCTCTACCAATCTGGACGCTTTCTTTCACCCACAGTGGCTGCCAATAATTCTTTACAAGCCAGTCTAAAGCCTCACGATCCCCCTGCTTTGCGGATTCGAGTCGCTCCAACCACTTTTCGGTCTCGCCCGGCTGCATTTCGTCTGGCATGAGTCGTTCAAAAAATAAATCAACCAGCAAATTGGATTAATCTTTAGTATGACTACTTGGATGAAGTTCGGTCAATGCTTCAGCATGTACAATGAGCGGCGAGCATTCGCCGCAAGGCGATTTCTGGTTGTGCAGTTTCTTAGAGCCTACGCGAATAAAGGGTTTTAGGCAGTGTTGCTTTTACTTTGGACAACTCCAGTGCGTCATCGCTTGATTTTATTGATCGTTATTCTCACATCAACTCTCCCTTTATCTCATCTCGATGCACAGCTTTTTCCACATTCGCCGCTTCCTCCAAAGAACATCGTCAACATTGTCCTCGACGATGCCGACTATTCGGATTTCAGTTTTAACAATTATCAATTGACTCAGCCGGATGCTGTTACCCCTAACCTTGCTGAACTGCGCGCAGGCGGTAGGCTTTTCCCCAATTACTACTGCGGATCTTCTTACTGTTCGCCAAGCCGCGTTAGTCTTCTAACCGGATGCATGCCCATACGCTTTGGAGCACTTCAAGCTTGGCCTGATGACCCTTCATTAGTCCAAGGAAGTCTTGGCACTGCGGGTCTTCCGGAGAATGTAGTTCACCTCGGAAAGATTATGCAGGGCTTGGGTAAAACAACCGGGCACTTTGGAAAGTGGCACGTGGGTTCCTCCCGCCCCGCTTATCGGCAAGATGTTATGGGCTTCGACGAATTCGGCGGGCTTTCGGGTGTACAGGAAACTACCGTGGTCAAGTGGGACGGAGTGTTCAATTTCCGATCGACCGCAACGGGATACTACACCAAGGATGTCGACTATGTTGACGAAGAGTTCACCAACATGGTAGGTGATTTTATCCTTCGTCACGCCGAATCGAACTATGGTTTTTTTGTTAATTTCTGGGCCTTCACTCCCCATTTCCCGTGGACGCCGCCTCGCAACTTTGACAATAGCGTAACTCAGTTCAACCTTGCGACCAATCGCGGTCACGTAGCAGCCATGATGTATTCGATCGATCGGCAAATTGGAAGAATTGTGGATCTGTTGGACACGCTTGGAATTCGGGATGAGACCTTAATCGTTGTTTCCAGTGACAACGGTGGTCAGCTATCTGTTCGAAATTCAAGTCCCTATTTGTACGGCGGAAAGGGCTCTTTATTTGAAGGAGGCACCAAAGTTTCCATGATCGCCAATGGAAGCGGCATCGAACCTAATTCAATAAACTATTCAGCAATATCTTCCTACGATCTCTTACCTACTTTCGTCGACCTTTTCACTCATGACGAGCCACAAGTCCTATATCCGTTCATCGATGGACGATCCAAGAAGTCCGCAATGTACACCGATGCGCACATGTCGCACGAGCCCATTTACTCTGAAATACAAGGCTCTGACATTCGAACTACAGACGAACGCGCCCAAAAGGTTTACTCTCTTATCGACGGGCAGTATCGGCTTATCAAACCAGAGGGTCATAGCCCGTTGGCAGCCCGATCGTACTTCCTTTACGACCTCCATACGGATCCTACCGGCAGGACCAACATCGCAGCAAAAAATCCGTTAGTTGTCGACCAGTTGAAAAGCCAAATGCGACAATTACGGAAAACGACAAGTCGACTTGCAATCCCTAAGACTGCTCTAAAACGCCGAGTGGTTGTCGATTTCGATCCCCGTTTTGACACCGGTCGAAGGGAGTTTTCGTTTGTCGTAGATATTGACTTAACCTCTCCTCCTGATCGAGTGAGCAATATCTTGACGCGTACCGATTCATTCCACATTGAAGTCTTGCCCGACAATTCTATCAGATGGATTCTCCAAGGTACAAATAGTAATGGAACACCGCATCAACAGAGATTGGTTACCTCACCCCTTACAACCGGTATTCATCGAGTGCTCTTCACCGTTCAAGGCTTCAAGAATGCTAATAATCCAATGCACAATCAAATTTATGTGGATGGTGAAGTCGCCGCTGATTCAGATAGATTGCCACCCTCGGGCCGAATTTTTGCTCTGTGGAGTTCAGATTCCGGATTGTTTGTAGGAAGCACCAGCCTAAAGCTTTCAAATATTAGTTTTCATACGTTGCGGTTTTGGCCGGACGAGATCAACTGACCTCGTTTTTGCAGAAATTCTGAGTCAAGTGTGTAAGGCCAGTCGGGGGCCGGGGTATACCTTACCGAAGGCCGACGATCGAGCGGTCACAAGATTCGCAGAATTCTGGAGCACATGATGACATTTTCAATCAAGAACAAGAGTCTCCTAGTAACGGGCGCCAATCGAGGCATTGGAAAAGCTATTGTCGAAGAGGCTCTGCAACGCGGTGCAAAAAAGGTCTATGTCGCAGTACGTTCCCTGGAATCAGCCAAGCCCCTGGTTGAAGAGTTCGGCGATCGTGTAGTCCCGATTCATGTTGACTTGGAAAAGCCCGAAACAATTGCTGCGGCCGCGAAAAAAGCGACTGATGTTGAAGTTGTAATTAACAATGCCGGCGTCCTCAAAACGGCTGGGCCGCTGAGCGATGACGTTTTCGACGCGCTGGATTACGAATTTCGAGTGAACGTCTACGGCCTGTTGCATGTGGCCAAGGCCTTCGCGCCGGTTTTGGCGAAAAACGGCGGAGGGGCATTTGTCCAATTAAACAGCGTTGTTTCCGTAAAAAGTTTTTCAGAATTCGCTACGTATTCAGCATCGAAAGCAGCCAGTTATTCATTGACGCAAGCTCTCCGTGACAAATTGAAAGACCAAGGCACGCATGTAGTGAGCGTTCACCCGGGCCCAATTCAGACCGATATGGCAGACGCGGCAGGCTTGGGAGAGATCGCCGAACCGCCATCGCTGGTTGCTAAAGCGATATTTGAGGCCATTGAGAACTCGGAGTTTCATGCTTGGCCCGATTCGATGGCCAAGCAGATTGGCGGTGCTTACCAGAGCTTTGCAAGCAACGTAATCGAAGCTGAAATGCAGGAAAACCCAGCCTGATTGTGACTGGACAAACGTTCCCGTACCGACAAAGTCGACGTAGAACACCGCTAACTTGACTGCCCGAGGAAGTAATTCGGTTCTACAATGACATGCATGACAGAAACACCATTAACCCGCGCCAGCCTTTTAATTAGGCTGCGCGATAACGCTGATTCCGATGCGTGGAACTCGTTTATCGTCGACTACGGTCCGATGATTTATCGGTTTGTTCGAAGTCGGGGACTACAAGATGCCGACGCGTCAGACATCGTCCAAGATGTCATGCGCAGTGTGGGCTTGGCGATTAGCCGACTGGATTATCAAAAAGAGAAGGGTGGATTTCGAGCTTGGTTGTTCGCGATCACTCGCAATAAGCTCTCCACTTTTTTTGACAAACGGAAGCGTCAAGTCCCAACGCTCGGTGAGTCATCCAAATCCGAATGGATCGCACAAGAAGATTTTCGCGACGGTGATTTAAATCGACAGTGGGAGGTGGAGTATCAGCGACAGCTTGTTGAAATCGCCATTGCCGCTGTAAAACCAACCATCGAGCCCAAGACATGGTCGGCGTTTGAATTAACCGCCATCAAAGATGCAAGCGCCGAACAGGCCGCTCAAGAATTAGGATTATCTAAAGGAGCAGTCTACGTCGCACGAAGTCGCGTGACTGCAAAACTCCGGAATGAAATCGAACGAATGCAAGCTGAAGAGAATGAATTGTCAGCCGGTACGCGCTAGCGTCGGGTTGTCACGTGTGCCACTGGCTTTGCCAGTGAACCGAAGCAATTGACTGTATGTGCCGTTACTCACTCCAACGCAAATACACTCCGTGTGAAAGTTACCGAAGTTTTAAAGCAAGTGAATTGTAAGCCATTCCAATTCATGTCCAACCATAGCGGTCGAGATTTGGTGTCGTAAGCGCGGTGACGTGCAATGTTTATTACGCTGGCGACTATTAAGCAAACCGTCCAGCCATTGGAACGAAATGATTAACTCGAGCATCAACGCTTCGGTTCACTGGCAAAGCCAGATGGCACACAAAACCAACTACAACCACCGCCATTAGTACTGCACTTAAGTAGAACTGCCATGCAACCCGCCACCGCTTGCCCAACCGCACAACAGCTTGATCAACTCATCCGAGGCGAACTGCCCGAGCTTGAGTCGAGCCAAGTGACCAATCATCTGGAAATCTGTGACACTTGCCAAAACAAGTTGGAGCACTTGGCCTCAGGCGAAATCCCGATCTGCGCGCTGGCTGCGCACCTTGACCAGCTGAATCCATCGGACCAGTCTAAGTACTGGCAAGCGATCGAGAAAGTTGAATCTGAGCTCAACGATACACTCATGGCAAGTCGCAGTCAGTCCTCCAAGGACAGCGCTCACCGACTTTTAGAGACCAGTGCGGAGGGCGTTGCCAACGATCAGAAAAAGGATTCGGTTAACGTTGGAACGCAGCGGCCGGTGAATGACTCGAACACTTCAAGGTCGCCGGAGCTTTCATTTCTTGAACCATCGGACGATCCGGCTTATCTCGGAAAGCTCCATCACTTTCAAATCGCGAGGATTCTCGGACGCGGCGGCATGGGAATCGTCCTGGAAGCGTTCGACACGCACTTGCAACGTACCGTCGCGGTGAAGGTGCTGAATCCACAATTTCAGACCAACGATACGGCCCGACAACGATTCTGTCGTGAAGGGCGAGCGGCGGCAGCTATTTCGCATGAACACGTTGTGCCGATGTATCACGTCGCCAAAGCGCAGCAAGGCGAAGTCGCTTACCTCGTCATGCAGTTGATCGAAGGCACTACGCTTGAAAACCTTCTCAAGCCTGGACAGCCACTGCCGGCGAGTGATGTGGCCAGGATTGGGATGCAGATCGCTGCGGGGCTTTCGGCTGCACACAAAAAAGAGATGGTGCACCGCGACATCAAGCCAGCTAATATCATGATCGAATCGGAGACGAATCGCGTTAAGCTCACTGACTTTGGATTAGCGCGAGCCACCGATGACATCAAGTTGACTAAGACTGGCATGATCACCGGGACGCCGCTGTACATGTCTCCTGAGCAGACGTTGGGTGAAGATGCCGACGAACGCAGTGACCTATTTTCGTTGGGGGCTGTTCTTTATGAAATGGCCACCGGAATCGCCCCGTTCTTAGCGCCCTCCGCGATCGGCGTTATGCAGCGGATCATGAACCATACACCGGACTATCCGCATCAAGTCAATTCGCAAATCTCGCGACCACTTTCCGAATTGATCATGTCGCTGTTAGCCAAAAAGCCTAAAGATCGACCCGAATCGGCCGCTGCAGTAGCAACCGCGCTAGCCGCCATCGTTAACGAATACGGCCCGATATCACCTTTGCAAATACCAGCTGTAGCTGCAAGCGAAGTAAGAAAACTGTCCGGCAATTATCATCGAATCCAACGCCGTTGGGCTTTGGCCGCGTGGGCATCGGCGGTAGCTGGCATTACCATCGCAATTTCCATGTACCTGCTCTTGCGGCCTGATCGCGGTGATAGTTTCCCGTCAGTCGTATTGGAAGGCAATCCTGGTACGGTTTGGTCAGTGGACTTCGAGCCGAGTGGCAAGCATCTGGCCGCAGCTATCGAAGACGGCAGCGTACGCATTTGGGATGTCGATTCAAAGTCGCTGCTGAAAAGTTTCAATGCGCATCGCGGCGTGGTTTGGTTGGTCGCTTATCATCCTACTCGACCGCTGTTGATGACCAGCGGCGATGATGCTCGATTGCGATTGTGGGATTCAAAAACTTTTGAACCGGTCAACGAATGGAAAGCCGGTAGCACGATTCGCAGCGCCGTCTTTTCACCCAACGGAGATCGCATCGTCGCCGGTGATCGCGAAGGTACTATTCATGTTTATTCGATCGATAGCGGATCAGAACTGGCGACTTATACTCAGCCCGGGACGATCATGGGTATCGACTATTCCCCTGATGGCAAACAAATCGCCACAGTTGGAAGCGATAAGACAGTAAGAATTTTCGATGCCGATACGTTGGCTGAGCGTCAATCGTTGACCGGCCACGAAGGACCGATCTACGGCGTCAAGTTCGCACCGCAAGGGAGTCTCTTGGCCACCGTTGGCTGGCACAAGAACGTTCGATTGTGGAACAGCGAGACTGGAGTTGAGGTCAAGAATCTGATCGGCAGCGAGGGAGACGTTTGGAGTGTTTCTTTCTGCAGCGATGGAACGCATTTGGTGACCGGCGATCAAATGGGAGCAGCCCGAGTTTGGGATGTAGCTACTGGTCGGGCAGTGACCACCCTTCGCGGTCACACTTCGGCGGTACATAATGTCTCCCTTGATCCGACCGTCCACCGAATTGCCACTAGCAGTCGCGATGGCACGATTCGGATTTGGGATATGAGCAGCGTCGTGAAACGGAAGTAACGGACCGCGGACGTCCTCGTCGGTAAGCGAGTACGAGTACGAACAAATTCAAGACCAGCGGCGGGTTCTGCGGACGAGATGTCTGCGGTCCTGATTCCACGACCGCTCCCGGTTGCCGAAAGTTGCCACCGTCGAAAAAAATCTCCGGCAGCTGTAAGAGCAACCATTTGGCACAGTATTCCCTCGTGGGCCGATTGTTTTGAACTGTGCGCAAGTGAGTGGACCCATGAAAGACAAGCTACGAAGTTCTGCGCAAGCGAATTGGTCGACGACGAAGATTCAGTTCGAGATTCAGTGAAAATGCTTCTCTCGATAATGGGCTACGCCATCCTCACGGCCTCGAGTGGAGAGGAAGCCATGAGAATCGCCCGGCAGCACGAAGGTCCCATTCACCTTTTGCTGACCGACCTCAGTATGCCGCGGATGACAGGCCGAGAGCTCGCTGAGGAGCTTACGGGAATCAAACCAGACATTCGCGTACTTTACATGTCGGGATACAACGACGATGCAATCGTACAGCAAAATGTAGTTTCGGACAAAAACAACTTATTGCAAAAGCCGTTTAGCCTGCCAAGTTTGAGAACATTGGTGCGGAAAGCTCTGGAAAGTTAAGGGCATAGACAGGTGCCACATATATTTCCTTTCTCAGCGGTCTTAGAAACAAGTCGCAAGTGTGGTAAAACAGCAATTTAGAAGTACCGTTTATCTTGATTCTTCTCGCTGATCGGCACCTCACTTTAAATTCACATCGTACTCGTACTCGATTCACCAAAATTATTAACGAGTATGAGTACCGCAAAGCCTGAGTACTGCAAAGCCTGAGTACAAGTACGAAAAGACGTCATTTTCAAGCGATCCGTAAATGGAGTTCGGTCGTTCGCCGAGAGGTGTCTTCATTTTACCATTTATTGCGGAAGTTGAACTGGATGCCTTTGTTTGGAGTTTTGCCGATCAATAAACCGGCCGGTTGTTCGAGCCGAGTTGTCGTAGATCGAATTCAGCGGTTGGTTGGGCAAGAGAGAGTTGGTCATACCGGGACCTTGGATCCGATGGCAACCGGTGTGCTCTTAATGGCGATCGGTTCGGCGACTCGCCTAGTTGAGTTTTCTCATGAGCTGGAAAAAAGTTATCGCGCAACCTTTGAGCTTGGCAAGACCAGCGATACGCTTGACGTTACCGGCGAGGTCACTGTCGTCGAATCAGTCAATCATGTTCACCCAACGACAGAACAGATTTGTGCCGAGTTAAGTAAGTGGCAGGGGCTCGTCCAACAGGTACCACCTAATTTCTCGGCGCTAGTAGTCGACGGACGGCGGGCCTATAAGATGGCTCGAAAGGGAGTCGAGTTTGATTTGGCATCCCGCGAAGTGGCGATTCGCAAGCTCGAATTGGTCGACTATGATTACCCGTTTATCAAACTGGACATTGACTGCGGCAGTGGAACTTATGTGCGATCCATCGGACGCGATGTTGCTGCAGGCTTGGGAACAGCCGCAATTATGACCGAGCTGACACGAACCCGCATCGGTCCCTTTTCGCTGAGCGATTGCGTCGTCGCCCGTAATCTTTACAACCGCGTCGAGGTCTCGCAGCATTTGTTTCCTGCTCAACGGCTTGTTCACGACTGGCCCACGATAACATTGACTGACGAGCAAGCATTCGAGCTCCGCAACGGGGCTCCATTGACCATTGACCATGCGATTGACCCAACGCGCTATGCGGCCCTAGATCAACGCGGGGACCTAGTTGGCTTGATCGAAGCAACTCAAGAGCCATCAGTTTTCAGATCGCTTCGAGTTTTCCACGTCGAGCACACGCTTAAGCAGCCCAGGAAAATCCAAGCCAAATACCGGTCTTGAGGACAAGTGTTCGACAATCTTTGATAATCAGTCCTTCCAAGTTGTAAATTCTCATCCAAACCTTTTTGCAAGCCCACTTAGATCACCGAAGCTCGACGATACTTGATTTTTGTCTAGAAGGGTGTCAAAGATGAGGAAATAGTACGAGAC
The DNA here is from genome assembly GCA_031412515.1 of Planctomycetia bacterium. Classification (GTDB taxonomy): domain Bacteria; phylum Planctomycetota; class Planctomycetia; order Pirellulales; family Pirellulaceae; genus Aureliella. The sequence continues at coordinate 23,025 of JANODD010000406.1, forward strand.
ACTTAGACCAAAGTTGATGCCAAGTTGAATCGGAGCAACACCAATCGTGTGAGCGTATCGGGCTTCATAGGCGGCGGGATTCGACACTTTCGAATATTGATCTACACCAATCGCTGCGCCGTTGTTTCGATTCGAATAAAACGTAGGGATTGGAGACCAGGCGAGTATCGCAGAAGTGTTCTTCTTAAAGGATGAATTCAATCTGCTTAGTAAACTTCCGGAATTGCCTATGCCAAACATGGTCCCCGCAGTAATTCCCCAAAAGAACCCAACGTAATCCGTAGGGCGTTTGGCGTCGAAAACACCGAATACATATCCGACCGAAACAGAGGAAGTGGAGATGCTACCACCGAAGAAAACAAACGTTGATAAGTGGAGTTCTCTCGCAAACGCAACTTCTTCTAGTCCGCCGAATGGAGTGCTAACACCAACCCCACCACCCGTGGGGAAATCTGCAAGATGACGCAGCACGCCCGGAAGGCTTGAGAAGGTCGCACCCTTTACCAGAGAGGTTATAAACAGACCCAGAAAAAGAGTTGCGGACACATTTTCAACAGTAATCAACTCAGCCAAGGTTTCGACTTGGCCGGTCGGATCAATACGGTTGACTGGGTCATTGAGAACATAACTGTAGCGATTGACTGTTTCCGGATTAAAGCTGTCTATTGCCGCGCCATCTGTCTGTATAAATCGCGACAGTTCTGGAGCGTACCAGCGGCTGCGCAGAAAAACAAATCCAGTCAGTGGATCGGATATTCCACCTGTGTAACCGATCTGCACCATGGAGCCTTCCACGACTCTGCCAAAGGCATCGTAAGCCAGAGTGTCTTGGATGTTGCCCGCAGAATCGACGATCAAGTGTGTCGATGATTGCTGGTCGCGCAAGAAGATACTCACACGGCCGCTCGCGTCCTCGGCTTTCAGGAGATTCATGCCGTCCGATGTGAACCGTGTGACTAAATTTCCGTTTCCATCACGAATTTCAAGCAACTGCGGCAACGACGTACTGCGATCCCAGACATATACGGCAACCTCAGAACCCAAAATCCGCTTGGCTAGAAGTCCGTCCACCGTGTATTCGTACGTGACCGCAAAAGGCGAACTGCCAGTACGATTCGCCGCGATCAATCGATACTGGGAGTCATAGCGGTACACGATCCGTGCGTCATTGTTCGATCTCTCGACCATGTTGCCGTTGGCATCGTATTGGTAATCCCAAATGCCATCGGACATCAAGCGATCATTAGCATCGACGACGTATTGCTGCGAATTGCCGTTGAGCGTCCTATGCATCAAATTGCCGACTGCGTCGTATTCGAAGAGCTGTGTATACGAGTTCGTTGAGCCGCTAACTCGCTCGACCGTTAATCGGCCCAGTGAATCGTACTGGTAATTAGATGTGCGTCCGGTCGACTCGGTAATCTTGGTGACCCGTCCAAATTGATCTCGAGTGTAATTCAACGAATAAAGAACAGTTCCGTCCTTTGTGTAGCGGATCGATGTCACTCGACCAACGTCGTCAAACGCTTTTACTTCGCGAATGTTGTCGCCGTAATGGCTCTCACTGGTGTTGTTGGTAGCATCGATGCGGAAAGTGGTCATATCGCCGCGTGGGCTTTCTGATCGAATTAATTCAAATTGCGAGTTGTATTGGCGATTGGTCGTTCCCAGGTCGCTCGTAATGGACAGCGGAGTACCTTTCGCGTTGTACACCGCAGAGGTGTTGATATTGCCTGGGTCCGACCAGGATATGATGCGACCAGCAACATCTCGCTGAACTTTGGTTTCGCCTCGAGGACCGTTGATTGTTGTCAGCAGCCCGTCTGAACCATAGGTGTAAGTATCGCTACCTTCCGGACGAGTGATTGTCGCAATTTGACCAATTGCATCATAAGTTTGTTGTGTCACGAGACCTGCAAAGTCCGTTTGCCGAGTCGGCCTGCCAGTTGAGTCATACACCAAAGAGTATGTCTGTCCCATCGGCAGCCGCATTTGCGTCAGTAGTCCTGCAGTACCATAAATAAAGGAGCTCGAGCGTCCAAGTGAGTCTTGTACGGATTCCAGTTGCCCAAAGCCGTTGTATGTAAGTTGCGTTCTGTTTCCGACTGCATCGGTGACGCCTTGCAATCGACTCGCATCGTTGTATTGGTAAGTCCAGGATTCGCCCAGGAAGCTTAAACGAGCGACTACGTTTCCAGACGTGTCGTACTCGACGGATTGAGCTTGTCCGGCTGCATTGATCGTTCTTGTAAGTCGTCCGGCTGCATCATAGTCCATCCGAGTTTTGCGGGCCGCATCGTCAATCACCGCCACTACGTTTCCAGCCGCATCATAGGTGAACCTTAACCATGTACCATTTGGATAGTTGACTTGAGACAATCGCCCAGCGTTATCGAAAATTCTTTCCGCGACCGCATTGTTTTCAACGCTGGTACCAACTTGCTGTCCAGCCGCATCGTAACTAACCTGTTGACTGGATATTCCACCAACGGTTGTACTGGTCCGGTTTCCAACTGAGTCATACCTGTAGAGGACTGTTGCTCCATTAGGCAGAGTCACCTTGCTCTCTCGCCCAACCGCATCTCGCTCTAATACCAAAAAAGTACCTTTCTTTGAAGTCAATCCAGTCTGTTGCCCAGTTGCATCCCACATGATGTTTTGACTGGACCCATCAGGATTCAACGAACGAGTCATATTTCCCAGCGCGTCGTACGACATAAGGGTTGATGTACCCAATGGATTAGTGGTGCTCGTAACGTCACCATTTTTGTTGTATTGGTAACTCCAGTTGCTCACAACTATGTTGCCATTGACAACATTCTGGCCCCGTTCTGAGATGACTTTGCCGTTTGCGTCTCTCTCACTTGTAAATTGATTCCCCTCTGCATCGAGCATCAGGACGAGTTGGCCGAGGCTATTGTATTGGCGGCTTTCATGTTCGCCGTTAGGACCAGTAATGCTAACCACTAATCCCGCGTCATTGTAATTCCAGGAAGTGAGCGAACCGGTTGCGTCTCTTTGAGTCAGCAGATTGCCCTTGGAATCGTAGGTGTAACTCGTTGTATGTCCTAAAGCATCGCTGCGTTGCAACAGATCCCCTCGGCTCGACCAGACAAAACGCGTCGTCTCACCGATGGGATTAGAGATGGCCGAGGGATTTCCAAACTGGTCATAGCTCATCGTGCTCGTTCGATTCAATTGATCCGTTTCTGACAGCAAACGTCCTTCACTGTCAAATCTCCTGTGCATTTGCCCGCCCGCCGCATCGACAAGCGATACAAGATTGCCATCACTATCGTATTCCATGCGTGTTGTCTGCCCCAACGCGTTGGTGTTGGACACAAGCGAATTGTTGGGGTCAAAAGTAACTGTGACCGATTGGCCATTGGCATCGATCACTGAACTTAGCCGGCCTTCTTCGTTGTAGTGGTTTCGAATCGCTGGGCGTCCAAGTGGATCCTTAATCGAGTCCAGATAGTGGAGTGGTGTATTGAGATAAGAGTATTCGGTTTTGTTTCCTTCTCGGTCGATGAACTGAACGAGGTCGCCTTTAGGCGAGTAAACATACTTGGTTGAGTTCCCTAGCGCATCGGCGGCTGAGACGACACGATCATGAATATCGCGTTGGAACTGGATGGCCGCGCCCGCTGCACTACTAACCCCGTTGGCACTAAACGTCACAACATTCGAATTGCGGTCGGACACGCTGGTCAAAAGCCCACTCGTCCCGTCAATCCTATACTGAGTACCATCCTGAGTCGTTAGCGTATAGCCTGCGAAGTCTGGGCTCGCCGGGTTCCATGGTACGCCACCCGCAGAGTACATCTCGCCGAATTCATTGACAAGTAAACTGCCGCCTCCCGCCGAAAGCGTACTCGTAACGCCACGATCCGATGTGAAACGTGGGGATGCGATGACCAGATCGTTGCCTTGGCCAAAGCCGGGTAGGACGCGATACTCAGGTGTAAACGTAAAGCCCTGTCGCTCGCCGCCAGGCAAGGTGAGATAGACTTTAGTACCTTGCTTAAACGGCTTGTAGATACCGAGATCTTCCAGCCCACTCCTGAGCAAACTAGTACGCAAATCGGTATCACGGAACTCAAGGCGCCAACCATATCCAAAGTCACCATCGCGGTCGGCTCGCAGCGTGTCATAGGTGCGAACAATCGTTATCGGAATACCGGCTACAGGGATAGTCATGTCTTCAAACGACAAGCGGAAATTACCGAGCTTCAGTGAACCCGAAAGACCAACTGGCACGTCGACGACGCTCGTACTGCCGATCACATCAGTTACTTCCAAGCGAATCACATATGCATCGTTTTCAAGCAAACTCGTATCCCACGTCCCGAGCAATCCATCGGTGATCTTGCTGGTCGAATGAACGAACTCGGTAAAGTTCAGTTGATCCGCACGAGCATAAGACAGTCGATACTCTCTAAAGTCTGCTCCACTCGCCGTTCCTGCAATGCGGACCATCCCTACGACAGAAGTATCAACAGTTGGCGAAGTCACAATCGCAGTCGGAACGGTTGGATTGGCTTCAAAATCAACGTCAGGATTGCGATAGAACGATACGGCGGTACCAGAACCCACGTTACCGGCGGCATCACGGGCAGTTGCGACCATGCTGAGCGCCCCAAATCCCCAGTCTTCAGCCGACAACCTCGCGATGCGATTGGCATCTAACGGTACGACTCGATTGTTAACTTTCAATTCGACATCCGTCACGCCAACACTATCGACTGCACTTACAAAGACGACGATCGGCCCGTCCCATGGCCAACCACCGGGTGTCGGCAACACCGTTACTTTCGGAGCAACATCGTCGGCGATCACTTGCAAGTTGACCGCTTGCGTTGCTACGCCACCGCGAGGGTCACTGGCTCGAACTTGAATCGAGTGAGTTCCAATGTCCGCCGTTCCTGCTGTCCAGCGAATGCGGCCAATCGAATCGATCGTCATACCACTCAGCGAGCCGGATACAATCTCGTATGATAGTGGGTCGAGATCCGTATCACGCGCCGCAAGATCATATTTGAAAGTAGCTCCCGCATAAACGCTTGTCGGAGGCACGGATGCAAATGTTGGTTCGTGATTGGCGCTCAGCACATCTAGTTCATAGCTTTGCAAAGCTGCACCACCCACTGCATCAGTGGCAACAACCGTTACAATCGCGCGACCACTTTGAGTGGTAGTGGGCGTCCAAGTAATTCGACCAGTCGCCGAATCGATCTTCATTCCAGTTGGACTGCGACGCAATGAGTAGGTCAACTGCGTTCCCTCGGGATCGCTTGCCAACAGGTGGTAGACATAAGTTTGCCCGACGGTTGAAAAAAGAACTGGACCGCTTGAGATAACGGGTGGAAAATTCGGTGCACCCGCCAGCACTTGGATCGCAAACCCCTGAGTCGACGCGCCACCGGTGGTATCGGATACTGAAATAATTACGCTTTGCTGACCAAGTTGTCCGGCTTCGGGAGTCCAAACGATCTCGCCTGTTCTCGCATTGATCGTCATTCCCGCTGGAGCTTGTAACAGTTCGTAGTGCAATGGATCCGCTTCCGCATCATCGGCCAAGACGCTGTATAGGTAGCTTTTCCCAACTACGGCTTGTGTCTGAGGAATGGACGTGATGCTCGGAGGGCCGCCCACACTTCGAGTGTTCAGTGTAAATGTCTGCGTCGCACTGCCACTCTGTGGATCGTTGACCCGAATTGTCACAGTCGTAGCGCCTCGTTGATCGTTGGCAGGCATCCAGCGAATTGTTCCTGACGCTGGATGGATACTCATCCCAGCTGGAGCAGCGATCAATTCATAAGCGAGCGCGTCGTTATCGCGATCGGTGGCGACTACGTCATAACTGTAGAGTTGATTGACGTTGGCAAACCGATGCGGTGTCGATTCGATAGTTGGATTGATATTGCTGACGACCTGCTTTACCGTGATTGTGAACTGATGATCCTCTGTTGATCCAGTCGACGAATGATAACGCACTGAGACCGTCTGCGGACCGAGTTGGCTGGTGGTCGGCATCCACTGAATCAAGCCCGACGAGTCAATCGTCAATCCGGTTGGTCCTGATCGCAATTCAGCGGTTAGCTTCTGCCCTGCTGCGTCAAAGCAATCGATTCGTGAAAGATACTTGGACAAGAGCGATGCATCACTGCGCGGTGAACGAATCGCGAACGGAGTTGTGATGTTGGTTCCGCTCTGAACGACCAGTGTGAAAGCATGCTGCGCGACTCCGCCGACGCCATCGCTGACTGCGATTAAAAAACTGTGATTACCAAGGCTAGTGACTGACGGTGTCCAGGATACCAGGCCCGTGTTCAAGCTAACTGTGGCGCCGACTGGCCCAGCAAGCAAGGTGTACTTGAGTGAAGATTGCTCTGCATCTTGAGCTTGTATCGAGTAGCTGAACGCAGTTCCGGCCGTGATTGGATTGGCTGGTCGCGAGGTAATGATGGGTACTGAGTTCGGCGCGGCAACCTCGACTGAGAAATTTTGCAGCGCAACGGCACCGTTCTCATTCATCGCGCGAACGATCACTCGCTGCGATCCGATTTGGCTTACATGCGGTGCCCAAACGATATGACCCGTGCGAAGATCAATCACCATCCCAGCGGGAGCGACAGAAAGTGAGTAGGTGATCTTTGATCCGTTAGGCGCGTAGGCGAAAACAAAGTCGCTGTATGTCTCACGAGCTTGCACTAGCGTATTGGGCGTCGATATTATCACGGGTTGATTGCGATTAAGTTCGTTCTGTGGAGCGACCACGAAATCTATGTTGTTGAGAGTGGCGTTACCGGCTAAGACGACATCGTGTGCGGAAGTACTCGGCGCAGTAGTACTCCAAGCGGGTCGCGTGTTGACTCGAACCGAATAAGCCCCCGCGGCCAAGCCAGACAACGCAAACGTTCCTAGATCATCGGTCCATGTAGCGGGTTCACCTAAATCGAGGAAGCCATCGCGGTCCAGATCAGCAAAAACCTGCATGTGCGCAGCGACTCGGGCATGATCGTCGAGCACCTTGCCGCGCATTTGCCCCGGCGCCAGTGGTTTGAAGGGAACATTGGCTGTGGCAGTTTGCAGGCCAGTAACCGTTGCGATCATCGGTGAAGCTCCAGCGAAGCCCGCGCGTGGTTGTATGCGAACCCGATAGTCGTTGGCTACCAGGCCTTGGATTAGGTACTGGCCATTGGCGTCGGTCGTGGTGCTCGGTTCGTATGCATCTCGCTGCGAGTTACCGTTTGCGTCGACATAGACAATCAGTCCCGTTAAAGCGGCTTCACCACTTTGCTGTGAACCATTGCCATTGGTGTCACTGAAAACCGTACCAGCGATATTGCCACGTGAGCGTGACACGATATGGACTTGGAATGATTGCTGATCCAAACCTCCGCGACCATCTTCGGCGCTGATTGTAAAGTCCGCCGTGGTCACAGGTGCAATACCAATGACTCGTCTTGGCCAACCGTTTCCATAGAACCTGCCGTTAAGCTGATGACCAGAAGCGTCCACGATGCTCTGAGTATCGTCTTCAGTGAACCGATATTCGGCAGTGAGTCGAGGTGTCGAAGACGAGTATTCGCGGTCTACGCCAGCCAGGATCTCAGTCGACGAAAGCGCTGCATTCCACACTCGCACATTCGACATTGTCCCCCGAAACGGATCTTGGTTCGCATAACCCAAGAGCAGCGGCAGATCGAAGTTGCTAATTCGCTTGCTCGTGGTCTTTTCAGCAACGACGGAACTATTAATCATCAGCTTGAGTGAACCAGTCGCTGCATCGAAGGTACCAGCGATGTGGTAGGCTTGGCCCAGTGTAGGTGACCAGGGGACTCTAGCGGCGACTTCGCCTTCGAACGATCCGTCACCAATGAGTACTTGCAGACTGCCGAATTGGTAACGCAATCCATACGTGACGCCATGGAAGGGATATTGCAACGGAGCATCTTTCCAGATCAGCGTTTGGTTGCTGCGAGCATCGAAGCTGAACCAACCTTCGATCGTAAAGCTGCTCAAATCAAGACTTGGCGAATTCGGAATCTGAACGCCACCATTGATATCAGACTCATTGAATTTAAGTGCACCGCTACGCGCCTCCCATTGCAGGTTGCCAGTTGTAGGATCTATGGATGAGCCTGCCGGTCCTGATACAAGCCGATAACGCAAAGTGTCTTTGTCGTTGTCGATCGCACTGGCTGAGTAAGTGAATGCAGAGTCCGCGGGAATGTTCGTCACCGGTTGTGAAGTGAACACGGGAGCGGCGTTGTCTTGTGCTGGAGCTACTGCAATGGTGAACTTCTGAGTCGCTAATCCGCCGCGACCGTCGCTTGCCTGTAGTACAACTTCTTGCAATCCGACTTGATCTGCTGAAGGTGCCCAGCTAACCGCACCTGTCGCTGGGTCAAAAATCATCCCGCCTGGGCCGGATAAGATTGCGTAGTTGATTAGGTCCGCGTCTGGATCGACGGCAACTGCTTGATAGTGATAGACCTTTGTTGGATCGTATTCGTTGAGAATTACGCTAGCCGTCGAGTCACCTGAGTTCGTGACAAGAATATCCAATCGGCCATCGCGATTGGCATCTTGAAGCACCAAAGAGTTGGGTTGATCCCCGACGTGAATTTTCTGGGGCTCAGCAAAACGATTATTGCCAATGCCGAAGTAAACCGCAACTTGATCTTCGCCGGGTAATGTGACCGCCAAGTCTGCTTGGCTATCCTGGTTCAAATCCGCAACTGATACCGCCTGTGCGGCTGAGCTAGTGGCCACATATCTTGGCGAGGCAAATGTGGCATCCCCCTGTCCTTTCAAGATCATGACGCGATTGGACAGTGGCAAGGTAATCACTGCGTCCAAATCGCCATCATGATCGGTGTCGCCCAGTGAAATTGAACTTGGTTGATCACCCAGTAGTGTAACCTTCGGCGACTGGAATCTGCCTGTGCCTATTCCGAGCAGAATCTGCAATGTGTTATGAAAGGTATCGATGACCGATAAATCTAACGTGCCATCGCCGTTAAGATCCGCGACTTGAATATTCATCGGAATGGCATCGAGCGTAATATCGCTGCGAGTGTAGGCGCCTGCTCCATCGGCTAGCATCACCGACAATGATTTTCCGGATCGATTGGCGGTAACAAAATCAACTTTGCCATCCGCGTTGAAATCGCCAGTCGCCAGCGATACCGGACCAGGACCGACAACTAGATCGGGCTGGCGCGCGAAATCGCCTTGACCATTGCCAAGCAATCGCTTCACGTGACCGTTGTCATCATTGATGGTCAGGACATCCAGGTTGCCATCGCCGTTAATATCAATCGACGTTACAGCGGAAAGTCCAGGGCGCGAACCAGTAAATACGACTGCCTCTCCGTAGCTGTCCAAGTTCAATAATACGAAGTCTTCGTGGCCGTCGTTGTCAAAGTCGGCTGATGCTAAAGTCGAGAAGCGTGAAACACTGTCAAAAGACTGTTGCGCTCCGAACGTCCCGTCTCCTGTACCCAAACGAATGACCAGTCGACCTAAGCCTGCGGTATCATCCAAGTGGACCAGATCCAGTTTGCCATCGCCATTCACATCGCGCAGCAATAAATCGGTTCCAAAGCCTGCGAAAAAGGAGCCGGCAACATAAACGGTTGGATCGCCAAAAGTACCGTCCCCTTTACCCACCAGCACCGCGGCTCGACTGTACGCACCCGTCAACACGAGATCAACGATGCCATCTGCGTTGAGATCGCCCGACGCTAGCCACTTCGGAAACAACAATTCGGTGTTGTTTAAAACACTTGTTGTGACCGGAGCCTTTACAGTTCCATCGCCGTTGCCGTGATAGAACTGCAAGCGGTGAGGCGGTCGATTGCTATCGGTCAAAATCGCGACGACATCTAAACTGCCATCGCCATCAAAATCGTTGACCTCAAAGGCTGTTGAATCTTCACCTACAGGATCAAGCGGCACCTGTACCGACTGCGTGAAGGTACCAGGGCGCACCGGGTTATTCAACATAATTACAAAGTTGTGATCACCGCGAGCTGCGAAGTCGACAAAACCGTCATGGTTAAAATCACCGGGTTCTATGGTGCGGGCTACTGCGCTCTGCGCGTAAGAAATCTGAAATGTTCCGTCACCGTTGCCCAGCGCCACTAGATAACGCGGCCCAGGTCCACCCTGTATGCCACCTCCCCCAATCCACATCACATCTTGATTGCCGTCGTTGTTGAGGTCCGCAACAAATCCAGTCCCGAGAATCTCGTTGCCAATATACGGTGTAGCAGTGATACCCGCGCGAAAAGTGCCATCGCCATTGCCAAGTCGCGTGATGGAAACACCTTGGTGCTGCGGCCCCCAAACATCGGCGATACCATCGTTGTTAAAGTCACCTGTCATTAAGAAAGCGACACTACCAAAGGCCGCTCGTTCCATGGGCATCGCTGTCGGAGCTCGAAGCTTTCCGGGCTGATCTGCGAGCATAACGCTCAGTCGTGAGTAATCGGCGCCGAAACTCTGATTGGATTCGGCTGCAAGGAGATCTAGCATACCGTCGCGGTTGTAATCACCAACGATAATTCCGACAGTCGTGCTGTTGTTTGAGGCACCATTCTGTTGGTTAATGCCATTTCCAGAATCCAAGTAGTTAGTAGTAAAAAAACGCCCGTGGCCATCATTCAAACCAATGACGATTCCGCTCTGTACTGCTCCTGAGCTACCGTTGCTCATCAGAAGCAGATCGAGGTCACCATCATGATCGATATCAATGGGCGCTGAGCTGGTGTTGATCGCCTGCAAGCGATATGGCAAAAGATCCGTCTGTGCCAGTTGATAAGTGAACTGTGTACCGCTGCCATCGCCGACGTACAAACCAATTCCACCGCCTGGGTTGGATTGACTGTAAGTTGCATAAGCAATATCCGCTTTACCATCGCCAGAAAAGTCTCCAATGACTACCGCAGACGGATTAAAGGCGATTCCCGTTTCGCCATTGGGCAATTGAGAAGGGAAGTCAGCTCCGACAGAAAACGTTTTGTCACCACGATTGGTCAACACAGTGATCCTTGATCGTCCCCAATCTCCGATTGCTACATCCAGATCGTTGTCGTCGTCGAGATCACCAAAAGTATAGGCATCGACCGAGAACCCGCTTGAAGGGAAAGAGTAGATGTCAACGGTGTTAGCGAACGTGCCATCGCCATTACCAAACAGAACTCCCAGTGCATTCTGCTGTCTCTCTTGGACCACCAAGTCGATCTTTCCATCGCCATTGAAGTCTGCCGCGCGCATGGTACTAAATGGGGTGGTAAAGTTCATTCGCAGCGTATTCGCGAACGTACCGTCACCTCGACCTTTGCTAAAATAAAGCGGGTTTTGACCGTTTGAAACTCGATCCAGCGCAAGCAGATCCATCTTCCCATCGCGGTCAAAGTCCATCGCCAACAACGAAGCGCCGTCATCATTACCGGTGCGCGATGGATAGTCGTAGCGAACAGGTGGTTGGAAAGTGCCATCGCCGTTGCCGAGATTGACAATCATGTAACGCGATTCGGAGGAGACACCGCTATCTGAATTCGATCTAATATAAGAAATCGTTACCGAATCGAGGACTCCATCACCGTTGAAGTCAGCGCTCGCTATGGTATCAATAAAGTTCCTGTCGCGACCTGGATTGATATAGGGAGGCAATCCGAGGTCCACCCCAACGCTGCTGCGAATCACAGCGCCCGTCGGCCGCGGTTCGCCTACGCCAACTGTCTCTGGCGTAGCGAATTTGTTTGAACCCAGACCATTGAGGTAACTCAACGATTGGTCGCCTGCATTGATGGCAACCAGCGAAGTATTGCCCGATCCGAAATCACCCGCCGTCAAGCCAGTTGGATTCTTACCAGTTGCCAATGTTATAACTTTAAAGCCACTCGCTGCCGTGGCCTCCGTTCCAGGTGTAGAAGTAAACACCGGTGGACGATTTTGCACCGACATCTGCACTTGAATCGCGAACGATTGATCTACGCTCAATCCGAACTTATTCGTTGCACGAACGGTCACTGAGTGACTGCCAACATCGCCAGTGGCCGTCTGCCAGTTAACTTCGCCCGTGTTTGCATCAATGGTCAGAGCTTCAGGGCCAGTCACAATTAAGTACTGCAGTGGAGTGAGGCTTGGCTCAGTTCCGCTCGCGTCGTAGTGGTAACGTTGGCCTGCCTCAATCGAATCGAGCGGAGCCGAAATAAATCCGCTTGGCGCGCTCGCAACGTTTGACAGCAGACTTACGTGAAAACTAAACCGTTTGCCACTGAGATTCTGGAAGTTGATCTCGCGGGGGCTAAGAGTTTGGCCCGGTTTCAGCGCCCCGCTAACAAGTTGCGAAGTGAGGTCTAAGAATGGCCTACCATCTTGAAGATAGCCGCCAGGGTGCAAAATATGAACGTTAGGTTCAGAGATGTTATCGATCGCGGCGATCAATTGTCCGGTTACGGGGTAGACGCCTGCGTTCTCGATACTCAATTGCGTGGAAAGCACTGAGTTATCCGTCTCCGAGATCGATGTTGCTCCATAATTCGCGACAAGGCTGCCGCTGACATCAACTAGCGAGCCAAGATCGGGTGCAGTTACTTGCAAAGGTGATTTCGAACGTGGCGAATAAGAGTATGGAGCCGGGCTTTGCGAATCGACGAAGCTGATTCCACGCACGATCACGCTCGAAGCGTTATCAAGATCATTGTTGTCGAGTCTCGTGATGACATGCACTGAAGTGCCAGCCGCAACTCTAGATAGATTGATGGTTGCGACTCCTAAAGCATATTGAACCGCAGGACCTGCCGTCGGTGACAACCCTTCGCTCCAGTTGAAGGCTGCGTCGCGTCCCTGCGAATAGGGTAACACCAACGATTGCCCAGCATCATCGAGAACGAGAATTTCAAAGGCATCGCGAATCGTCTGTTGACTCGAACGATCGAAGACCGGAACGTCAAACTTGACTTGGATTGCGGTGGTGTTGTCAGGTAGGGTAACGTGCGTTGATAACTGCGACGTGTAGGAGCTTCCTTCGACCAACTGAGGCGAACACGTATTGAAGAGATACTTGCCGGCGGAGCTGCTGTTTTCTGAACTTTGAAATTGCCAAGTGGGTTGTCCTGCACTAGGCGAACTGAGCGGGGCGGCGTCACGGCTATTCAAGCGATTGATAACCAGCAGAGCATCGATAGGTGAAACAAAACCATCGCAGGTCACATCGATGAACGGTGGACTCACTGAGTCGGGAATCTCAAGCGGCAGCGGCTCGTGTCGTGCAGCATAGGCATTTAGGTTCAGTTCGTTGATAACCAGTAGCGCATCGAGTGGCGAGATGATACCATCATTCTTCGACACATCCAGCGGCTGAAGTACGTTGGTCCATACTGCCGCAGCCAGCAAGTGGCGAACTTCCAGTTGCTCGAACCGAGCCACTCTTCGCTGACGCTGCTTTCGATTGAATCGTGTTAACTTAGCCACTTTTTGTCAAAGCTCGCTGTAGGGCATGATGTTGTTGGTTCCTAGTTCCTAGTTCCTAGTTCTTGGACTCAGGTCTCAAGCCTGCGCGCCTGGCTCCCCCTCGCCCCGTACTGGGGGAGAAGGGGCCGGGGGGGCAGCGCCGTTAAGCATTTCGGCGAGTAAATGTAGCTGGTTTCGTAAGAAACCGGTGCGCATCGGTGACTTTTCTAATGCATCCGGTTTCTCACGAAACCAGCTACATTTCTGAATTTCTTTGCCCTTTGCTCGCAGAAGTAAGGACGAAAAATGCTTAACGGCGTTGGGTGAGGGGCGCTGATCCAAATATCCAGGACTACACCAAGTAACTGCCTCCGCGGACTTTCTTGCGCGTAATTCTTGCCAACGACGCAACAATCGCTAACAGAATACAAAAACGGAGGGTTTTGCAGTTCTTCGTAACAATCGCTACAAAACGCAAGCAAAAATTGCGTTTTGAAAAGTGTTCCGGGACTGCAAAGTTGCGTTTCAGAATGCCTCTGACGAAAATGTGCAAGAAACCGCGACATCCCAGGTATGTATATATGAGTGGTCGTACCGACGAGTTAACAACCCATCCGAGCCTGCTTTTGCGAGTTCGCAATGCCCGTGACAACGGCGCATGGAACGAGTTCGTAGAAGTTTATGGTCCGCTGATTTTTAACTACTGTCGACTGAGGCGAATTCAGGAAAGCGATGCCGCCGATGTTGCTCAAGAAGTACTAACGCGACTGGCGAGTGCACTTAGGCAGTTTGAGTATCAACCCGAGCTGGGACGTTTCCGCGACTGGCTTGGCAAGGTAACTCATCGCGAGCTACTTAGATTTTGGGGACGGCAGCGTGTGGTAGAGAGTCTTCCGGACTCCGATAATGCAGGCGGCACGGTCACCAGCGAAGACGCTTCCCAGTGGACTGAACATTTCCAAGCTGAGCTCCTTCGGCTTAGCCTGGAACACATACGATCCGAATTTACCGATCAAACATGGAATGCATTTCAATTGGCTTGGTTCGAGGATGTCTCACCGGTGGACGCGGCAAGCAAGCTGGGAATTGGAATTGAAAAAGTCTACGTTGCAAAGTCACGCGTGCTGAAACGACTCCGTGAAGAAGTACTGCGATTGAGCGAAGATCTCCCTGTAGCCAACCTTTAACTTTGGTCCATTATGCCGTGTCCAGATTTGCACACGATCAAAGCATTCCTTAACGGCGATGATTCGCTTGCGCAGCAACACTCCAGACACATCCGTCACTGTTTAGCCTGTCAGACGCAGCTCGATCGACTTGCCGAAGATCCTGAGTTGCGATCATGGCGAGATTCTCTTGCGGCGGCACACTCCAACAAGCAGTCCGACAAGCAATCTGACGCATGTCGGCAGTTGGTCGAGCGACTGCGTGCAAAGGAAACGCAAGCCGATCCCACACACGCTCATCTAGCAACTCCAGTATCCGAAGTAGATGTGTTAGCATTTCGAACGCTGGCGTCTGGTTCAATGGTAGACCATTTTCGCATCGTTAAAGAAATCGGTCGTGGCGGAATGTCGGTCGTTATGGAGGCGATCGACACACGGCTCAACCGTCCGGTAGCTTTGAAGTTAATGCTCGGTCCAACCATTGACAGCAACGCTCGAGCGAGATTTGTTCGAGAGGCGACCACGGTCAGCTCAATTCAGCATCCGAATGTCGTATCGGTTTTTGATGTCGAGTACGATGGCAGTCACGGTCCTTATTTGGCGATGGAGTTGATTCAAGGTGACACGTTGCGAGAATGGATCGCCAGCGGCAATGGGTTCGACATTAAAGAAACGGCGCAGTTGATTGCTCAGGTTGCCGACGGCTTGAATGCCGCCCATCGCGCCGGTGTGCTGCATCGCGATATCAAACCCAGCAACATTTTAATCGCCAAACGAAACAACGATGAAGTGGGTGGGACAAGTTCTGTGGTACCCAAGTTGGCCGACTTTGGTCTCGCGTTGCCGATGCACGTTGATGACAAGCTGACTCGTTCAGGCGTTTTAACTGGAACGCCCGCTTATGCCAGTCCAGAACAAATCACCGTACCGGAGAGTATTGATCAGCGAAGCGACATCTACTCGCTTGGAGTAACACTGTACGAGTCGCTTACTGGAACTGTTCCGTTTCATGGCTCGGCACAGAATGTACTGAAACAGATTGTCGAGGGCGAATACGTCTCGCCGCGGAGCCTCAACAAAGAAATTCCTAAAGACCTTGAGACGATCTGCTTGAAGGCAATGAGCACCACGGCGACTCACCGCTATGCGACAGCCCAAATGTTTGCCGCTGATCTACGACATTGGTTAACGGGTGAGCCGATCATCGCACGGCCATCTTCGTCCTTTGAAAAAGCTTGGCGTTGGGCAATGCGTAACCCGCGAGTTGCTGGCCTTCTAACACTGGTAGGCACGCTACTTGTTATGATCGCCTGCGGATCGACCTATGCGGCATTCACGATTAGCGCAGCGCAAAAGGACTTGAAAGCTGAGTCGATTAAAGCTCAACAGGCCAACGAAGCAGAAGCGAAGTCGGCCAGCATTGCGATGGACCAGCGCAAACTGGCGTTAGATTCACTCAATCAGTTGATCAACGGTGTGCAGACACAATTGGCAGGGCGAGCGGGGACTTTGAAACTGCGAGAAGAGTTGCTCCGCACTGCTGCCCAAGGTTTGACGCGTATCGCCGACGGAGCCGATCCGACGCAGTTGGAACAAACAACCATTGATGCACATCAACAGTTAGCGAAAATTCACTCGGCCTTGGGTGAAACCACTGAAGCGAAGTCGCACCTAAAACAAGCGATCGAGCTCTGTGAATCGGCTCTCATTGTCCGGCCGGATGAGGTCAACATCAAGCGAAACTTAGCTGATGCTCTTTCACTGGAAGCCGACTTTTATCGCAATGAGTTCGCAACTGACAAAGTTGAAGCAACTCTCAAGCGGATTTTAGAGCTTCGTCAAACGGTTGCTGCTTCGAGTAGCGATCTAGATTCCGCGCGACGTTTGATCATTGTCAAACAACAGCTCGCAGACCTGGCCTGGAAGCGAAGTGAGCTGACGGTTGCTTTGCCCGTTTTTCAGGAGTGTGCGGAAGCTGCAAAGAATCTTCACGAGCAGCGACCTAATGAAAAACAATTGATACGCGATCTGTACATTCTTCACAATCGCATGGCTGCCGTGCTCAGCCAACAGAATAAGCTCAAGGAGTCTGAAGAGAATTTTGAGATCTCGCGAGGCTATTGCGAGACGCTTTTGAAATTAGATCCCGACAATCAAGACTATCAACTGGACTCCGCCTACGTCCTAAGCCGTATCGCGAGAATGAAACTCAGTTCACGCGAGTTATCGACCGCACGCGAACTGGCACAGCGTTCGGTTGAGAAATACGAGGCAGTAGCGGCGAAGGATGTGGACGACGTTCGCTCGCAATCGCTGGTTGGTTCGGCACACACTCTGAATTGCGAAATTGCACTCGCTCTTGAGGACTTTGAGGAAGCCAGGAAATCATCACAGGTTAACATCGATATCCAAATGCGAATGGCAAAGCAGTTTCCAGAAACCCCGAAGTACCTCTTATTGGCTTCGCAGAGCTTCGGCGTTTTAGCCGACATCGATGTCCGTCAAGGTCATCGTGAAGCCGCAGTGTATGAACTCCACACTATCGTGACTGCCTTGGAAGGCTGTCTACAGTCGCTCGATACCACGCAACGAGCGACTGTCATGCAAGTTCTTGAGTACTACAAAACACTCGAAGCCGCTTTGTCACTTCTACACTCTGAGCATCCGTTAACGACTAGCCAATTAGAGGCTCAGCCCAAGATCGCCCGCTGCGCGTCTGCTTATTTGCTTTACGAACAGGCCAGACTAGAGATGTTTGATCGCTTGTCTGAAGCTGCCGCAGCACTTGAAGATCTTTCAATGGTATCCGTTGAAATTCGCGACTTCATCGAAGTACTCAGTGCCCGAGCCTATGCAATCGCGTTTGGAAAATTGTCCAGTAGAGCGATGGATGTTTCTGCCGATAGTCTTTCTAGCGATGCCCTTGTGTTTGAGTTGAAGCAGAAATCAATTGCTATGTGCCGTCACATGACAAAGCGAAACCCTCAGCTCCAACAGTGGCTATTTACCGAGCCAGATTTCATCGCACTTCGAAGAGACTCTGAATTTCAAGAATTGCTCAGCGAATGAATGCAAGGGAGCTCGACTCTTTAAATTCGTGTAGCGGCCAGTCGCCGGAACCAGGCGCCCGAGTTGCTCGTAGTGGCCGGAGTCGGTTTGACTCTTATAAATTATCATTTTCCGCCCACCACAAGTCGTAAAATCGACTTTCGCTGCAGCTCAAACCAGACCAGTTCTAAAATCAACTTACCATTGATCGGACGAGGCGCGGGAACCAAATTGACTCATCCGAAGTCCCATTGACATCTTTTCGACGGGCAGATACCCGTGTCGATGCTTCATCGTCCGCATCACCAACGAAAACTAATCCTAATAATCAGTGTTTTCAGCGACTTTCCCCTATCCCTCGCATCTCACGCGACTTGGTACGCCTAGTGCTTTATTAGAAATGAGCCAACGGAGGGGAAGTCGCGGTTTGATGGATCAGACAATTACGATCGCTTGGCGACGAGCATAACCTTGCAGGGAGTCAACCATGTTTCGTAATGCACTTTGGATCTCAGCCGCTGCGGTAGCTGGATTGATCATAGCGGGCCAGACCGCCAACGCACAACACTTTGATGCCGGCGGCTACAACTCGCACGGTTCATTTCATCAGGACTTGAACCACAATGAATTCCATCGACAGCAATTCCACGCGAATCAGCATCAGTTCCCGCAGTCGCCGTACCAGCACTTTCGGCTGCACCAGGACCTGGATCACGATCGCTACCATGACAGCTTGAGTCACGACTCGTACCACACCTATCAGCCTCGATACAGCTATCGACCTCAGTACAGCTATCGACCTCAGTACACCAATCAGTCGATGTACTATGGAGGCTCAGGATTTAACGGTGGGGTTTTGCAACGCGGATTTTCGCTGAGGTTCGGTTTCTGATTTGTTCGCCACATCCTTCGAGCGTGGAGTGAGTATCGTTCCGGGGTCGAGGCGTTTCGTGATCTTAGCGATCAAATTTTCGCGATCCAGTATGGAAGCCGGAACGCGCTGGCGTCCGGCTTCCGCCGTGTAAACTGGGTGCAACCGAGAGCGTCCCGCTTAGGAGTTTGAGCTGAAGCTGGTCATTACGGTGGTGTAGTCTGATCAGCCGGAAGGCGTTAGCCTCCGGTTGTGTATTGAACTGGAGGCTAACGCCTTCCGGCTGATAAATCACCTGTAAATCCGCGTTTTCAAGTTCATTCCTAAGCAGGACGTTTTCTAGCGCACTGGTATACACTGACAGCCAGCCGAAATCGAGCATCACTGTCGGCCGCAACGACTGTCGCCCCAGTCAGTACTGTTGGCTCGCCGTTGATCTATTTCTGATGACTTGTCATTGCTGGTTCGTCAAGCCGACAAAGGAAATTTCCGCTTTCGCGAAAAGCAGATTCTGGGCGTGTATCGCGGATTCGGCATTTTCAATCGGTTAAATTATCGTTCAAGATATTTTTGGGGATTAACTGCTCGTCTACTGACATTTTAGAGACTAGAATCTTGGGTTAGGCGTGTAACGAAAATCTTGGATTCCAAGTTGAAAGGTTCAAGTTGAAAGGTTTAAGGGTAGTTCTATGACAACCAGTTACCGTCATGCACGCAGTAGGGGATTCACTCTAGTCGAATTGTTGGTAGTCATCGCGATCATCGGAATGCTGGTCGGACTGCTGCTGCCAGCGGTTCAGTCCGCTCGTGAATCGGCAAGGGCAATGCAATGTCAAAACAATTTGCATCAGATTAGTCTTGCCACAACTATGTTCCATGACACCATGCGAGCCTTTCCGCCTGCGCGCTATCAACCGCGGCCAGACGCACCGCCCGATCGAGCTTGCGGGGGCAACGAAACAACTTGGCTTGTGCGCATTATGCCGTTTATGGAGCAACGAACTGCGGAAGGGCGTTGGGATTACTCGAAGGACTACGTAGACCATTCAAGCGAGGTGCGTGAGTTTACGCTAGCGAACTACTGTTGCCCGTCGAGGCGTTCCGCTTCAGACGCTATAGGAAAAGGTCTAATTGCTGGCACATCAACAACATGGATGACTTTACCCTGTGGCTGCAGGTACCCACTGACGACGTCGGGCTCGCAATCGGTCAGTGGTGCCGTGGGTGATTACGGCGGCAATCACGGCGATTTATCACCGGGATCGTCTGGCTTGCCAGGAGATTTTTATTACGGCGGCAATGGAAGCGGAGTCATCATTTCGAGTCACGCTAAGTGTAGCTCTGGCGTCCCGCAGGATTGGACAGATAAAATTCGCATGAGTGATATCACGGATGGCTCGAGCAACACGATCCTTGTCGGCGAAATGCATGTACCGATGGGCAAGCTTGGCAGTTCACCTGAAGACGCATTTATTTTCAATGGTGATAACGTCTTCAACTCGACACGGGTCGGTGGTCCCACGGTTCCAATCGTTCAAAACAGCCGCGATGAAGGAAACGGCCTTGTGAGCTGGGGCAGCTGGCATCCCGGTGTTTGTCACTTCGCGTTAGCCGACGGAAGTGTCAGGGGAATTTCCAAGTCAATCGACACGGAAGCGCTTGGTAATCTCTGCAATCGACAAGATGGTAACGTGGTCAAACA
Organism: Planctomycetia bacterium; assembly: GCA_031412515.1. Taxonomy (GTDB): domain Bacteria; phylum Planctomycetota; class Planctomycetia; order Pirellulales; family Pirellulaceae; genus Aureliella. The sequence continues at coordinate 43,285 of JANODD010000406.1, forward strand.
AAGTGAATAAGACATTGCTGACTAAGATATTTCCGATTCACGTAGTCACACTATCTGTCGTTGCCATGTGCATTCTCTTAACTGGTTGTTCCGACCAGCTTCGGACCTACCCAGTATCTGGCAAAGTCCGATTTACGACTGGCGGCGTCGTTCATGTCGGTACTGTGGAGCTCAAATCAAGAGAGCACAAAGTGCAGGCTCGCGGTCAAATTCAGCCCGACGGAAGCTTTACGCTAACAACCTATACCAACGGAGACGGCGCGGTAGCGGGTATGCATGATTGCGTCGTCGTTCAGTTTGTTATGGCCGAGGAGATTTCCGGCCATAAACCAAGCACGGTCGGTGTAGTTGATCGACGCTACGCGAGCTACGCAACTTCGGGACTGACAGTTGACGTCTCTCCTGACAAAAAGAACGAGTTAACATTAGATGTCGAAGGCCTGTTGAGGTCACAGCCCGCCGACCACAAACATTGACGTCCCACCAATATTTCCCGAGTCAATTCGCGATCAAAGCTGCAGATTTTTGGATGCAGCCATCGTAAGGCCGCTTTGCAATGAATGGATATTTGGCCATAAAAAATAGAATGGTGTCCGCAGAATCCGGGGTTATCCGACAGTTCTCAGAGGTGTCATCGAGTACGACTACCGCAAAGCCTGAGTACGAGTAGGAAAAAAGAAGGTATTCGCCGCGAATTTGATTCAACCTGACTAAAGTGTTATATTCGGCTGTGTGGAAATATAACGATCGGGTATAGAACGGCGTAAACCGTTTGCAGGCACTTTGAGAGGCGATGATGAAGCCCATTCGACGGCGCAGTTTTTTAGGCTTAGGTATTGCTGGCGGGATCAGCCTTTATTCAGGAGGCCAAGTCTCTGCGGCCTTACTCGCAGCCAACGGCCGAGCTAAAAATGTTCTGGTAATACTGGAACAAGGCGGTCTGTCGCAAATGGATACTTGGGATCCAAAGCCCGACGCGCCCGCTGACCATCGCAGCATCTATCGGCCTATCTCGACCAACGTCGCCGGAATGCAGTTCACTGAACTACTGCCGCACACAGCCAAAATCGCTGACAAGTTGACTGTGATCCGATCGATGCATCACAAAACAAACATCGCCAATGGCCATCCTCTGGGAACTCGTTATGCGCTGTCAGGCGAAGTTCCGGGTGGCCCTGTTGAAATGCCTGACATCGGCTCCGTCGTGGCGCATACACTAGGTTCGCGTTGTGATTATCTTCCGCCCTATATAATGATACCCGGAAACGACGAGCAGGCCAAAGAGACTCGTCAAGGGTTTCTCCCCGCTTCGGCCAAAGTCTTCAAGACGGGCGGTAAGAACTTGGCGGACCCAGATTGGACGGTTCCGAATCTGGGACTGATCGCAGGCATTGACGAAGAAAGGTTTCGTGATCGACGCGACTTGCTTAGCAATTTGAATTTCGGAGTGGCTGCGGGTCAGAGTGCGACAGGTAACGCGATTTCACAACTGGGCACGCAAGCCGCCGATTATCTTACGAATCCCAAGACGCAGGGTGCTTTTCGCTTAAATGATGAGCCGGATAAGGTTCGCGACAAGTATGGGCGAGGACATCGCGGGCAATGCTATTTGCTCGGTCGCCGAATGATCGAAGCTGGCGTGCGATTCGTCACCGTTGACGTTCGTGAACCAGAAACCGAGCAGACTCCCGGTGGTTCAAACATGAATTGGGATCACCACGACTACATCTACGCCACCGGTTCGTGCGGAACTATTCGCAACGGAGCGGGCGGTGAAGGGCGATACGGTATTGGGCATTGGGTGATGATGGGCAGTACGGATCAGGCATTCGCCGCGCTGGTTGCCGACTTGGATGAACGAGGTTTGTTAGATGAAACGCTGGTCTGTTTCGTCACTGAATTTGGTCGGACTCCGCGAATGAATTTCTTTCAAGGACGCGATCACTGGGTACATGGTTATTCCATTGTGATGGCAGGTGCTGGCGTCCCAGGTGGTCAAGTAGTCGGTTCCACGGATCGGGAAGGAGGCTACGTACAGGATCGACCCTACACGCCCGATGATTATGCCGCCACCATTTACGAGAAACTTGGAATCGATCGTTCGCGTCCTCTCCAGACCAGTAGCAACCGGCCCGTTTTTGTAGCTCACCAAGGTATCCCAATCGCTGAGGTTTTTTGAACTGTTGGCTTGAGGATTATTTATCGAGGGCTATTTCTAATGTGCGACCTTTTATTGCAGCGAATTGTATGACGTGTAGATCCTGTTGGCTCATTGCAATCTCTTTCGCTATTTGCATGGTCGGACGTGCCAATCCTCCCGAGTTAACTCATTCATCACCGCTGGCCGTTATGCCGGGAATGACCACCGAGTTGATCTTCCACGGCAAAGACCTCGAAGGAGCAACAGGAATTTGGACTGGCTTTAATGCAAGAACGAATATCCTCTCTAGAAAAGATGCTGACCATAAATCAATCCGTGCATCGTTGGATGTTGCGAAGAATGTTCCGCGCGGTATTTACGCGGCTCGTGTAGCCACAGGTGCTGGCGTTTCTCAACCGTTGATGATCATGGTCGACGATCTGTCGACCGTGAAGGAAATCGCTTCAAATCATAGTCGAGACGGTGCTCAAGCTGTCTTGCCCCCAGTCGCTGTAGATGGTGCAGGCAATGGTACTGAAAGTGATTTTTACTGCTTCGACGCCTCGCAAGGTCAATGGTTGACACTCGAAGTCGTTTCAAGTCGATTGGGCTACGCTTTCGACGCGTTAGTACGCGTGTTCGACGAAAAAGGTAATGAAATAGCCGTCGTTGACGACACTCCAGGACTTCACGGGGACTGTAGGCTTTGCTTTCAATCCAAACAACATCAACGCTATTATGTTGAAGTAGTCGATTCAAAATACTCCAGCAGTGCTCGGCACAAGTATCGCTTAAGAATTGTCAACGAATTAGCCTCGACGCATGCTTCAGCAACTACCGATCCTTTTCACGCTACTTCGGCGGAGCTTAATCTTATCAACTCCGACTCGAACATGAGTAAGGAGACTGCATTAGAAGTCGTGGCGCCTGCCAACTTGCAAGGCGTCTTCCGTAATGCGGGCGAAGTCTTTTTTTATCGGCTTAAAATGACTACCGGATCGCGCCGCAGGATATGCGGTATCACGCGTAGTGAAGATCTCCCGACCGATTTATTGTTCTCGGTCTATGCACCCGACGGGACTCTAGTGGCGTCGCACGATGACGCTGGGCTGGATGACGCTTGCTTCCATTTTCAGGCAGATCAGGACGGCGACTACTTGCTTAGTGTTCGCGAAGTCAACGGTTGCTTTGGTTCCGACTACGCGTTTCGATTCAGTGTGACGGAGGCTCGAACAGGCTTCGAATTATCAGCCAGCGCCAACCGTCTAATTATTGGCCAGGGCGGCCAAGGATTGCTGCCGGTTGTATGTAATCGCATCGATTATAACGGTCCAATCACCATGCGTATCGACAACCCTTCGGCACCCTATCAATTGGTAAACGGCGTGATCCCGAAAGGGCAGAACAAAACACTCCTTAAAATCATTCCATCAGCGGAACTTACGCCTGGCGATTTGAGGACCATTCAGATAACCGGCTATGGAGAAGATGCGGCTACAGTGTCATCGAGTCATCTGCAAGTTGTTGACGAAGTCCGTTCCCTAAGTCCATCTTTGCCCTATCCACCAATCGAATTATGGGATCAGCTAGCCGTATCGATCGCCAATCCGCTGCCGGATTTTTTTGGATTGCGTTTGGGCGCTGACGAAGTGGTCTTTCCTCGGATTGTGGGTGAACTTTATTTCACCGTTCACTGCGTTGATCGACTCGCCGGTTTTACCGAAGCCATTGTCGTCGAGGCCGAAAATCTACCACCTGGCTTCAAGGCATCCGGTCATGAGAAACCCGTTGGAAATAGCAAAAACAATGAATACCGTTTTCAGATCAACGGGCCCGCACAAGCTCCGCTGGGCAAGCATTCGATTTCGGTTCGAGCGCTGGGCAGCTTCCAAGGACAGAGGAAGGAGGTAGTCATCAATGACATTCCGCTGCGGGTGATTGAGCCGCTAATCGTTTCGCTTGAGTTATCGGACATAGACGTTGAGAAGGGCGAGGTTTCAATGATTGTCAAAGCAACCCGTTTCTTGCCACGAGCCGGAGGCGATCGCAAAGAGATTTATCTAAAATTGAAGGAGCATCCAGATTGGATAACTGGCCCCGAGTCATCATCGATTGATGTGGGCAAAAACGACACGGTCGTACGCATGGCGGTTACTGCCAGTCAGGATCCTTCCGAACGAAAAGGCAAGATCGTTTTCACCGCCGAGACGTCAGTAAACGGTCAAACTGTGCAGGTAGATAGCGAGCCATTCGAAATTTGCTTTCCGCCAGCAAACGACTCTAGTAAGGGGCGATTGAAGTAAGTGATTTCGACACAACATAATTTGAACCGCCGCATGTCGTCCTCAACTATTGTGCAATGTTGCCTGATTATGTTCATCTTCATGGCGAACTGCGCGTCGACTATGGCTGAGGATCGACAGGTCCCGCAAGCATCTCCTTCCTTCTTTCATGACGTTATTCCAGCGTTATCCAAGCAAGGGTGTAGCTCAGGCGCTTGCCACGGCTCACCGAACGGAAAGAATGGATTCCGGCTAAGCCTTCGCGGATACGATCCCAAGTCAGACGTGAACAGCATCGTTAAAGAAGAGTTGGGACGACGAGTCGATCTGCTCTCGCCAGAAAACAGTCTGCTACTCCGCAAGCCGATGATGCAGGTTGCGCATAGCGGTGGTAAGCAACTTCGTTCGACCGATGATACCTATAGAATTCTTCGTAACTGGATTGCCGATGGATGCCAGGTTGTTGAGCCCGCAGTGGCGTGTACCGGTATCAGTTTCGGTCCGTCCGATGAATTGCTGCTGTCCCCCAACAGCCATGAGCAGCAGTTGAAAGTCTGGGCGGTTTTCGCTGATGGCACTCAGAAAGATGTTTCTAAACTGGCTGTCTATTCAAGTTCCGATCTGGCTGTTACCACGGTGTCGCAAGATGGTTTTGTCACCGGAGTCGGTCGTGGTCAAGCGGGTGTGAGTGCAAGATACTTGGAGCACTGGAAGACACTCATCGTTACCTATGCGCCCGGCGAGATTGGGGAGCACCCCGCTGAACCGCAGCGATTCAATGAAGTGGACGGGTGGGTCGGATCGCAGCTGGAAAAGCTTCAGTTGAGTTTTTCCAATCTTTGTACCGACGAACAATTTGTGCGCCGCGTTTATTTGGACGTTATTGGCATACTGCCGACGATTTCTGATGTCCAGAAGTTTACGCTGGATAACGACGTCCGCAAACGCGTTAAATTGATCGATTCGCTTTTGGAAAGACCTGAGTACGCGAAATTTTGGGCATTGAAATGGGGTGACCTGCTGCGCATTAATAAGCAACTGGTCAGTGCAGCGGGAGTGCATAAATACAATCGCTGGTTGATACGGGCCTTTGAGGAAAACATGCCCTATGACCAGTTTGTAAAAGAGCTCCTCCTGTCCCAGGGAAGTACATTTGAAAATCCGCCAGCAAATTACTATCGAACCGCTAATACGCTCAACGATGCTACCGAAACAACGGCGCAGGTCTTTATGGGTGTGCGGCTGGAGTGTTGCAAATGCCACAATCATCCCTTTGAACGATGGTCGCAAGACAATTACTACGGATTTGCGGCATTCTTTTCTAGAGTGCGGAGCAAGCCGAGCCGGCGCGTCGATGAACAGGTGATCTGGTTGTCGGACGAAGGTGAAGTCACCCAGCCCCGCACTCAACAGGAAATGCACCCGTGGCTCCCCGGGAGTGTCGATACACAGGAGGTGCCATTAGGCGACCGCCGAGCTGCGTTGGTAAATTGGTTGACACGCCCGGACAACGAATTTCTAGCCGCCGTTGAAGTGAATCGCATTTGGAGTCATGTTATGGGCCGCGGGATCGTTGATCCAGTCGATGATTTTCGCGATTCCAATCCGCCTAGTAATCCGAAGCTACTGGCCGCACTGGCCGCTGATTTCCGCGATCATGGATTCGACCGCAAGCGAACACTGCGTCTCATTCTCAATAGTCGAACTTATCAAACCACTTCAGTGGGCACTGCGAATAACCAAGATGATGACAAGTATTTTTCACACTACCGCTCGCGTCTGATGACGGCTGAGCAGTTGCTAGATGCGATTGGAACATTCACTGAATTGCCGGAGCCGCTCGGTGGCTTGCCGGTCGGTACCCTTGCAACACAGCTTCCAAGTCCCGATGTCAATGTCGAGTTTCTTGAAGTCTTCGGGCAACCCAAACGAGAAACGGTCTGCCAGTGTGAGCGTAGCACCGAGGTCACTTTGCCCCAGGCATTGCAAATCGCCAATGGCAAGCTGGTGCAAGAGAAGTTGACATCGTCTGACGGTCGGCTGCATCGTTTACTGAACTCGAACTTCTCACAACAAGAAATGGTTGCCGAATTATTTTTGGCAGCCTACTCGCGCCAACCTAATAAGCGTGAAATCGAATCCGTTGAATCTTATTTCATCAAACGCAACAACCCGGAATTGGCGCTACAGGATTTAGCATGGGCTTTAATCAACTCAAATGAGTTTCTGATGCAACGGTAGTGCTTTGTCCAGATTTAGTTTTGGGATCAACATTAGTTAGCCGACGGCGTTAGCCGCAGGTGAACGAAGTGGTTGTCGTGCAAGATTACGAATTCGTCCAACGTCAATCTGTCGAAGGTAAATCGTTGGTCTTTTGATTGTTAATAAGTCACATCGAGTCTAATACTTCGTTCACCCGCGGCTAGCGCCGACGGCTCACATCTACGACTCTAAAATTAAATCTGGACAAAGCACTAGTCCCCGCCTCGCGAGAACGATGAATCGAGCTTGGTTGGTACGGCCTCAAGGCTGACGCTTCGACTCGACCTTTACTGAGTTCACGCCTTCTTCAATGTAGCGCCACTCTTTATCCTCGACGACGCCTGAATCGAGCAACTTAAAGGTTTGCGGATCCGCAGCTCGGATTTTTCGGGGTCCGTGGTAGCAAAGAGACTTGTCCTTTGCCCAGCCGCCCGAATACTTAATCTCGTCTCGTGATTCGTGAAAACTGACCGTGCGAAACGGGCCGCCATCCGAAAAATCGAGTTGCTCCAGGGACAATGTTCCGCTGGAAAATGCGACAAATGATTCAGGATCCGCATCCTTGAGAGGTAGGGGACCATAGAAGACAGAACTTGCATCCTTGCAATAGAGCTTTCCAAGCAACTGGAAACTGTCAGCCTTGGCACCCTCCAATTTAAAGCCGACAAAATATACATATTTGGAATCGGAGGCAAAGTATCCATAACCATCCAACAGCTTTATCGTCTTTGGGTCAGCACCCTCCAGTTCGTAGACTCTCTTGCCTACGCCGACGAACACTTTGTCGCGGTCACGAGCGTAAGAAAATCCGCTCGCTCTCTTGGGCTTGAACAGGACCTCAAAGCTCTGAGGATCTGCATTGACAGGTTCGTCCCAATCTGGAGCGAGCGCTTCCGGATTGTTCGTTCGAAATACTACACGTCCTTTCTCTACTTGAAACCCCAGATTGTCATGCTGGCTCGCTCGCCAACGCTCTGCGATCGTTCTTCGACAACCGATTGCCGAGCCCCAAGAGGCTGCGATTGATAGTACAGTAATGAGAACTACGAAATTGAATTTTGGCTTCATTGCATTAGTTTTTGATAGATGCGAGTTTGGCGATCTCATCTGCATTCAGTGCTCGATCGAATACCGCAACGCCTCCGATCCACCCCGTGAAGCCGACTCCGCGAGAACTGTGGATAACGCGACCGACGGTGAAAGGACCGCCGCTTTGCGCATCCTTCGGCGCATAGAGATCATGTGGATACCACCAGGGGTTCAAACGCAGTGCGACCAAGTTGCGGGATACTTCTTTTTCGTCTTGCAGAGTGACCTCGATCTTTGTGTAGCGATACTCGCGCAGTTCCACTCGCTGGCCCACGGACTCACGAACAATTTTGACGTTCAACGGTTCAGCTTCGGGCGGATTGTAGTATTGATCTTTGGGGAAGCTCTCGTCTTCGCCATCTTGCTTACCGGGCAGACAAATTGAACAAATAGAATTGGATGGATCAATTCTACTCTCTTCACTAGTGTCTGTGGAGCTTTCCTATCCTAATGGCCACGACGTTTTACACGCCCTATGTGCCCTTCCAAGGACGACCGTACAACCTGATTGCCCCGCAGATTTCGCACATCCAGCCTCTTACAACCCCCAGTTCCTTGTAGTAGGAGAGGAACCAACTGGGCGTTCTGTCAGTTGACGAAAAAGCCAGTTCGGCTTGTTGACCGCCATGCGAATGATCGATGACGCGAATCGGATTCATCACACCTTCGCACTCGAGACACTTCTTGGTTTCAACGCCATCGGACATAACTATTTCTCTTGAAAGCCGGGGATATGTAAGAGTCAATCGCTAATATATCAAAAGGCCGACCCATTTCGCACGGCCCACTCGTGACCGCTCGTGGAGTTTCCATGCATCAACGGTTGAACAAATCTGTTGCGTATCAACGTGTAGTTAGCTATGTAATTCGAACAGCTTAATCAGTGAGCCGACAGCGCTACTATCCGCGGGTGGACGGAGCACTTAATCCGTGAGCCGTCGGCGCTAGCCGCGGGTGAACGGAGCACTCGTTGTTCATGACCATCAGTCCAATTTATGCCTGCAGACAATGGGGAAACGAGTTCCTTGGTTAGACCTTGGAACAATCAAACCGCCCTGCTTCGTTCACCCGCGGCTAGCGCCGTCGGCTCACAGTCCCCTTTTTCGACGAACTGTGCAACAGAAACAACCATTCGGACATCAGTGATGCAACTACTTTTTATCAGATAACGCTCAAACTGTTCAACTTGGGGTTCCTTCGACAATCAAGCCACGATAGATAGCGCCACGACGTCGGTGATTCGCAGCCTCCTGGTATGCCGGGCTTTCGTACCACTGGCGAGCTGCTTCAGCACTTGGAAACTCAGCGATCACGACACCTTCAACGTCGGGTCCTTCAAGAGTCGTATGAGACCCGTAGGCAGAAAGCACTTTGATCGGAACGCCATCGAGTGTGGAAGCAACCATAGCCCAATAAGCTTCGAGCTCAGCGCGATCGAGCGTTTGCTCGCGGATGAATATCATGTAAGCTGGCATTTGTTTCTCCTGATCTTTGTTAAGGTGAGTGACGATCTTGTGCGTCTAAAGGCCGCCGGTCGCATGGAGGTTTTCTCCAATCAACCATTGCTCGATCAACGCGCAGTCAGTAGCTTCATCGACCAATTCGGCAAATGGGTTATGCATGACTTAGTTTTTTCTTGCAAAGTACTGAACGTCAACGGTAGACTATCGCTTACAACTTTGACACTTGAATTACTAAACTGTGACAGATGTGATCGCAGTTTTCCGAAAGCAAACAGCGTCAATTTCTCACCTACCTACAAAGTTGACTTACTGGCTACATGCGGGCGTCAAAGGTTTTTGCAAACATGAAGTTCTCGTTAAGACGCTTCGTTCGCATCGACAATTTTCTCTGACTCTCGTAAAGTCGTATGAAGTAAATCATTCAATCCGTCCTCGCCATTTGCTTGGTTTTTTGCTTGGTTATTTGGTTGGATGGTTGAAAGTTCAGCAACTTTAATTCCGTCATCACAAACAGCGTTTTTGTATGTGCCCAAGTAGCGGACAAGGCGCACAAATCGCATTTTTGAATAGAAAGCAGTTTAGATGTTTAAAGCAGTCGAGTCACGTCGAGGTTTCACGCTCGTTGAGTTGCTTGTTGTTATTGCGATTATAGGCATTCTCGTCGGGCTTTTACTGCCGGCCGTTCAAGCGGCACGCGAGGCCGCGCGACGTATGCAGTGTTCGAATAATCTGAAGCAGATCGGACTGGCGCTGCACAACTACAACACGGTCTATTCGAAATTGCCGGCTGGCAGCAATGGGATTCCTAATGCGGCTGGAACAAGCTTCAATGGGCATGGGTGGACTTGGCATGCCAGCATCCTCCCCTTCATTGAACAATCGCCACTCTATGAAGCGATCCAAGGTCCAGACGGTATGGGAAATGAACTCGGAGATCAAAACACTGGCAGGCCATTGGTTGTCCGCCGAACAACCCTTTCGATTTTCTGGTGTCCGTCTCAACCTGATGTTCGCAATGGTTCTCAGAAGAATGGCTACCAGCCGGCTAACTACAACGGCAATATGGGAACTAGGATTGGCAATGGCAACGATGACTGCATTTGCACCGGCATTGCGACGCTGACCGATATGCAGACCAAACCTTGGGGTTGCATGAATGGCAATGGCATCTTTTATGTCCAAAGCCGTACAAAATTCGGCGACGTGATTGACGGTCTGTCCAACACTATTTTCGTAAGTGAAGTTCCAGACTCTGGCGGCGATGCAATGGGAGGATTCAATGCCGGCGCCGATCGTCGGACGATGTTCTCGACTGGCGCTGATGCTAATCCTCCTACAGAGATGTCGGAATATTTAATCGCGGCTGAAGGTAACGATCCGATCAACGGTGGGTCCGAAGAAGCCTCTGGAAGCTGGCACACTGGCGGCGCACAGTTCGTCATGGGTGATGGCAGCGTCCACTTCTTGTCTGAAAACATGAACATGGCGACTTACCAAGCGATCAGTACCCGCGCTGAAGGCGAAGTTGCCAACTTTGAGTAGTCCAGAATAAATCAGAAAGAAACAATTTTAAATAGCGAGTTGTGAAGTGAGTTGGAATCGATTTAGTTGCATGTTGATCGTCGTGGGCATTTCGATGTTCTTTCAGGTGGGCTGTGGTGGCCGTGGTGATCAGCCCGAACTTGGGCAGGTGACAGGAACCATTACACTGGATGGTAAACCTCTAAGTGGCATCGCCGTTGTCTTTCAACCCGATAGTGGCCGTCCGGCTAGAGGCATGACCGACGGCGAGGGCAAGTATGAACTCACTTACATTCGCCAAACGAAAGGAACCAAAGTCGGTCCTAATCGCGTTGAGATTGCGCCAAGTGAAGACGGAGAAGCTGAGGAGGTTGATAGCGCAGGTGAGGAGACTAAACCTGTTCAAAAGCGGCCTAGATCAGGGAAGCCAACGATTCCGCCTCGTTACAACGTGCGAAGCGAACTGAAGGCGGACGTAAAAGCAGGCAAGAACACGTTTGACTTTAAACTTGAGTCGTAATTATTGGAGAACATTTGTCCTCAGATGTTCATGCATTACAGCACGTTCGATTCTCGGTAACCAATGGCACAACTAAAGGATCAGTTTGGCTTGGACTGGCTTTGATCGCATGATCACTTTTGGCCATTTTCGATGCCCTGCGGAATGGTGGGATTCGCGAGGATGATGATTCTACTAACCCATACATTGGTTTCAAGCAGACTGTCACCGATAGGTTTGCCATTCGAACTTTTACGCCCAACATTTAAGTTCGCGGGTATCGCGCCCGACATGCCGACCAGGTGGCTCGTCATGCTTGTACGCGAGAAATTGCTCGAAAAACGGCAATACTCGCAGCGCCCGCCGTATGAGGAATGCGTAGAAGCCGAAGCTTGGATGTGGCTTTGTGCCGGCGCTCTTGCTGATCGCTGAGTAGTGAAAAAACACCGGGCGATGGTAAACTCTCGCGGGTACTGGACTATCGCCAGAGACTTTAGCCTCTACAAACTCAAAAGCGGCGTGGTATAATCTTTGCAGTCGCTCACCCCCTACTCGAAGTTTCAATCTAAAGGAGAACGATAATGAAAGCGTTAACACTTGGCCTATGTGCGTTAGGGATTTTCTTCCTGACTAATTCCGTCTACGCACAGTGCGGATGTGGAAGTGTGTCGTACGCGACTCCAGTTGCGATGCCGATGACAAGCTATGCTCCAGTGCAACCGACAATGCCCCGCTCGCCGGGTAGTGTTTCATACGTTAATCAGCTTACCCAGCCGATCGACCGAGGCACTTACACACTCAAATACGCCATTCATCTTACAGATGGCCGCGTTCTACTTGCCGATGCTCTTCCTCCTGGTCTAACCGTCCGAGGCATGGAGTATCAGTCCGGTGGCCGCAAAATGGTGACCTCGTTCGCCGGTGATGGCGCGATTACGGTGATGGATCCTCAGACCAGCCAAGTCGTGGCAACGTTTGGCAACGCCAGCCGTTAACCGCTTGCACAGTTAACTGTGCAAAGTAAAGCTCTTTTGTAGACTGCGTTGTTGGCTCAGTGAAGCCCTCAACGCATTTCTAGTTTTCCTTTATCTGTGGCGAGCCCGTTCACACATCACCGTCGCGTTCGTAACTGATAATGATGACGCCTTTGGGGGCCACTTGAGCGCTCGTCACTTTGAAGGAGGCGGGAATCGTGCCGTCCTGGAAAAGGCGCTTTCCCTGACCCAATGTGAAGGCCAAGTTAGAATTCATCGATCAAGTTAAGTTGAGTCGTGACATAAAGGGCACGAACGCAACTTGTACGGGCCGCAAATCCCAATAGTTACGAGATAGTCAATCTTTAAAGTGCCGAATCGACACGATTTTCCCAACTATTCGCCATATGGTTTTTGTGCATCGCTTAAGCGACATAAACTGATCGAGACAAGTGTCGCGTACTCGTCGGAGCGAAGGTCCGTGGTTGAAAAAATACCTTACTATTGATAATAGACCCTAAATTCGACCGAGTTAAATAGACTGACGCAATAGCGGTCAAGGTGGCGCCTTGAGAAGCACGCTGAATACCTAATTGTCATTCTAAACTTTGCTTAGCTTCCCTACAGTCGCACTTTTCGCGTGAAATCGGTTTTTCTGTGGTTATCCGCATAAAAAGCGATCAAATCCGCCCACCCTGGCGACGACAGCACGCTTTTAAAGCCTATCTTTTAAAAGCTAACTTGGTCAGGCGGTTGCCATATTGATTGGAGCTTCGAGTGTTATTCCCCCAATATGAAGAAGATATCGATGGTTATCATTCAGCAGTCGCCATTGCAAAACAAGCGTTCGCAAACATAAGTACTTTCAGAACCCCGCCCGTCCCAGAAGTTTATGAGGTGTGGTATCGCTATGCCGAGGGCGCAAATGTCGAAATCTGCGAACAGGTTTCGAGATTAGTCGAACGGGAGTCGGTTGGCGCCTCCGAACTTGTCATGCTCCATGAACAGCACATTGACAGCGAGGTAAACGTTATGAGTCACCGCGTAAGTTGTCGCATCGGCGAGCAACTGGATCGAATTCAAGGACTTCTGCAAGGGCAGCAGAAAGCAAGTGCCGACTTCTCCGGAACCATAGCCAAAGCAAGTTCCTGCCTTGAACAAGATGAGTTGTCTACAGAAGAATTAGGTCGTTACCTGGAATTGATCGTCGAAAGCAACGAGAAGTTGCAAGAGCAAATGACCTTTCTCGACAGCAGACTGGATGAGTCCAAAAATCAAATTGACGCACTTCGAAGCCAACTGCTTGAATCACAAAAAGCAATTACCACCGACACTCTAACTGGCATTGGAAACCGGCGTTACTTTGAGTTAATTGTTGAGGAAGCCCAACGAATTGAGACACAAGTTGACACGACCTACCTTTTCCTAGTGGATCTTGACGACTTTAAGTTAGTGAACGACGAATACGGTCACGCCGCTGGAGACGAAGTTCTTAAGTTTGTAGCATCTACACTGGCAGAGAAAGCCGGCTGCTCGAAGGTCGCGCGCTACGGTGGTGATGAGTTTGCCGTGGTAGCTTCTTTCGAAGAGCCTGCTCATGCTGCTCAGCTTGCAGCGGATCTTTGCAGTTATTTTTGTAACAACCATTTTGTATTGCAGCGAAATGGTAACGCATTGAAAAAACTGACTATTTCAATCGGTGCGGCAAAGCTCAGATGTGATGATGATACGAACACGTGGATCGAGAGGACTGACAAATTTCTATATGCTGCGAAAAATGGCGGCCGCAACCGATGTATGGTCGAGCGTAAGGTCACTTAGTAGCATTCCGTGGCCAGCTCTAAGTTTAGTAAATGCAGCTCCGTCTTTTGGGATAAGTCAAATACTGACCGCCAGTCGGTACCCGGCCTTGTTCAGAAGCCTGTCGATTAGTTGCCCTTCCTTTGAAGGAATAGTTTTTCAGACCACTTCACAAAGTGTGGAATGTTAGGCAGGTCTGTATGACCTCCGTCATGTTGACGCCACGCAAGTTCGCCTACAAGCAAGTCGGTGTTCACAGGCGGCATTTTTTCGTTCTCGTAGTCATCGCTACGTCCCATGTCTCGCGCTCCGAGCAATCTAAAGACGGGCTGCGCAGCGATCGTAGCCATGAAACTCCCCTGTTGGTCCAGCCACAGTGCATCCCCTTTTTCAGGAATGCCATAACTTATGAACGTCATTCTGGGTGCACATAATGCAATGAGCATATGAGCATCGACAGGCAAGTCGCTGGCGTTCATCGAACCAAAGGATGATTCAGCGGTTCCATACTTGAGAAAGTTACCTGCCATCCAGTGATACTCACCTGAGCCCGTCAAGTTCTCAACGGCTTCGCCAAAGTTGCGGCGATAAAGACTCGCGCCGCCTTCACCAGACGATCCCGCCAAGACGACAGCGAAACGTTGATCGAAAGCCATCGTGACGAGAGCTGCCTTGCCATAACGCGATACTCCTTCAATTCCAACTTTCTTTGCATCGATGGCTGCATCGGTTTCAAGATAGTCAAGTCCGCGCGATGCGCCCCAAGCCCATGCTCGCAACGCTCCCCATTGATCTGGTTTGCGTGGCTGTCCCTTATTCGTAAGGCCAATAATTCCGCGAGTCAAACCGCCGCCCGTCTGACCTGCTCGTCGTGGCGGTCCGAAGCGATTCGGTTGTTCTCCGCCGGCATCATCTTGAATGCTACCGGCACTGATGGTTGCATAACCCCACCCCGCTTCGACCAATTGCTGAGTTGCTGATGGCGGACCACCTGCGCGGTTGCCACCACCAAAACGTCCGCCAAGCTGAAGGTCCTCACCGTCTGGACCGAACATAGTAAAACCGAACATCATCAATGTTGGCACAGGACGCGTTGCGTTCTTTGGTACTACAACGGCCATCATGATGTTAACTTCAATTTCTGGGCACGCCGAATTGTCCACACGACCAGCCAAACGCTTTTCAATAACATCCGTTTCGCCAAGCTTCTTTTCAACGGTCTTGAGCAATTCCCACTTCACAGCCGGGACACTTGCAGGAATTCGTCCGAGCACTTCGCGTTCAAAGTCTTCCACGATTTCCGGGCGTCGCTGGTTCCACCATTGATCAGCCGTGGTGACCTTATCCCCGCTTTTGAGCTTCATCAAGTCTGGCAGTTTTGGATATGGATTCGCTTTGGACTCGTCCGTGTTCGCCGCATCTGCATTTTTGGGATCGCCGCTCGGCCCAGGTCGCAGCTTGGTAATGCCGAGCTGCTTCTGCATCTCGCGGTGATCTTCTTGAGTCGAAAAAGTCACGATAGTGGACGCGGACTGAGCTTCAGTTTTTGGCGTTGCTTCTTGCGCCTTCGCGAATCGGCCAAGTGGCCCAGGTTCGATCAGGATCAGGAGTAGAGAGAAGACTAGTATTGGTCGCTTCATGCTGAGCTTTCGCGCGAAGATTGATTGTTGGGACGAATTGTTCAGCTCCATACTATCAGCTTTCTCGCATCCGATTACAGACTGACGATTACGCACTCGAAATGTTTCGACCAGCAAGAGATTTCCAAACAGAAAATGCAGCTATCCAACCAAGAAGAATTAAAGCTAAACAGAGCCCTGAATCTTGATGCCGCATACCAAAGTGCAACATCTCAAACAGCCGCATCGATAGCGTTGTAACTCCTGGCGGCAAAACCAATATCGTCGTGCTCAATTCTCCGACGCTCATCAGTGCCAAGATCATCCAAGCCACCAACCAAAGCGATCCGGTCTGCGGCAATATCAGTGTTCGCACGATCTGACGCGTCGAGAGACCTTCGAGCTTAGCCAACTCCCAACTGCGGCGATCGATGCTGGCCATAATTCCCTGGACGAGTAACCATGCCAGCGGTAACAATCGAAATTGTTGGGCGAGCACGGGCGCGGCGATCGTTTGGTCATACAACTGACCAAGGATAGCCGGCTCCGAGCGATTCATGAGGTAGATGCAGAATACTCCAACCATAGCTCCCGGCGTTCCAATCATCGCTAACATCAAACACCCAAGGAACCAACGCCGCCAACCATGCCCGGCTAGTTTTACAAGCACCATCGCCAATATCAACGCAACACTGGCCGATGTAATTGCCAGCACAGTCGACCAATAGAACTCTGGCAGAAACAACGTTAGCGACTCACGCAGAGTTACTACGAAACGCCATGCCGTCCAACCATAACGCGTTTTGTTTTCGGAATCCATGTACGGCTGCCACCCGGCTTTGACGATCAAATTGGCAATCGGCAAGTAGATCAGTACTGCCAGTAGCAGCCAACATGCGGCGCTGATGGGCAGCCGCCACCTTCGAAGTGATAAGACGATTGCGGTATGCTGTCGCGCGCGAGCGATCATCTCAAACCAAGGTGGCAATCGCCGAGTCAACAGCAACGCAAGACCGACGACTGGTAACATGCATAACCCGACCGCGACGGGATAAGTCAGTGGACTGACCGTACCGCGACTTGCATCCAGGTAAACTCGCTCCGCAACGGTTGGCACTTGGTAGAGGTTGGTAATCACCATCTCAGTCAAGATAGGTACGCATACCCAGAAGCAACTCAGAATCAACCATGGACGCAGCCCAGGTGCAACGACTTGTAATAGTACGGCACGATTGCCAGACTCTGAAAGTGCCGATTCTTCTAAACTGCGCTGCGACCAAATCAAGCCACACGCGGTGATCAAAGACACCCAAGGAATCGCGGCTACCGAGTGGATGAAGATGACGGCTAGCAGGGCAGCGAATTCGAACTTGACGGCGACGACTTGCGCTAGTGGCCACCAGCCCTGCGATCCGAAGCCTGCATTCCAACTGCCAGCGAAAACGTAGAGCGGCACAGCCAATTGACTGCCTAGTGCAACGCCCAGTGCTCGACGCCCCAAGACATCAGTGCGCATCAGCAACACGGCTAGCGTAGATCCTATCGGAACGGCAATGGCCATGCATCCAAAGCAGACCAGCAGGGAGTTCCAAATCGCGTGACTGAGTTCCAGGTAGTTCAACGTTGCCCAGCCTCACGCAGGAATCACAAGTTCATCGAGTCAGTGAAATACCGCTCGACTACGCACCGCCCGGAAAGTCGAACTTCAGCTGCGGGTCAGGCGTCTTTTGGCCGAACTCCTGATACAGCAAACTAGGTTGAATATCGCGATTGTTTTGATACTTGCTCGAGGTGTATTCTCGAACATCGCCATGCAGCAAGTGATAAAAAATCTGACAGATTCGAGTCCCAGCATAAATTCGAATCGGTTGGATAGCGAACATTTCCAATGTCCAATACCCACAAAAACCGACGTCACCAAAACCCGCTGTCACGTGAACAAACAACCCCAAGCGACCAATCGAAGAACGTCCTTCAATCATCGGCACCAGGTTATGCGTCTCAGTGCGTTCAACCGTTCGGCCCAAGTAAACTTGATTGGGACTGAGCACCAATCCAGTCGGCGGAATCTCAATTCGGCGATATCGGTTTGGAACCTTGAGATCGAGCACGACTTCTTCATAGACCAGCAATTCGTTGTGCAACGACAAGTCATAACTGTTGGGGTTCAGGTGTTTGGGATCAAATGGATCCAGAACGATATCGCCACCGATCCGTGAGCGTATCTCTTCGCCTGAAAGTATCATGAGTCGATTTCTGCTGGTCGAGGAATCTTTTCCGGTGCCTTGGGCTTTTGCCCTCAGTTTACTTGGACGATCAAGATAGCGTTTTTTCTGTTGGGTTCACAGCATTGTAGAACATTTGTCCCAAATGTTCATCGGCCGGCATCAAGTTTGATTCTGCGCCGAATCCGATGTCGCTGGCCGATAGGAATCGGCGCAGGCGACGTGAACGATTGAGACAAGGTTGACAATGGTTGACAACGGTAGCTCGGGACAAATGGTCCCAAGCTACGCCTTTTCGTCCAGCAATTCCACGGCTTGGAACTTTTGGCCTTCGAGCATCGAGAGACTCGCGCCGCCACCGGTGCTAACATGAGTAACTTGATCGGCGAAGCCGAGTTGCTCGATTGCTGCAGCACTATCGCCACCACCAATGATGCTGGTCGCGTCGCTGTCCGCGATGGCTTTGGCGACAATCTTGGTGCCTTCATCAAAAGGGGGCATCTCAAAGACACCCATCGGTCCATTCCAAACCACTGTTTTAGCGTTCTTCAATAACTCAGCATATTTTTTCGCCGTTTCTGGCCCGATGTCAAAACCTTCCCAACCGTCAGGGATTTCGCCAGCCTTCACCACTTGCTTGTTGCAGCTCGATGAAAACGCGTCGCCGCAATGAGTATCAACGGGCAGCATTAACTTCGATCCACCCTTGGCGATCAGCTCTTTGGCCAGTTCCACTTTATCCAATTCCACGCGGCTGCCACCGGTTTTGCCACCGCGAGCCAATGAGAACGTATAGGCCATTGCGCCGCCAATGAGCACAAAGTCGCAGATGCCGAGCAGATTGTTGATCACATTGATCTTATCGCTGACCTTAGCACCTCCGAGAATCGCCACAAAAGGTCGCTTGGGGTTGGCGATGGTGTCACTTAAATATTGAACTTCTTTCGCCACCAGGAAACCTACCACTTTGGGTTTTGTACCCATTGCCTGCGGAACGGCGACCATTGAAGCGTCGGTGCGATGGCAGGTACCAAAAGCATCGTTGCAGTAAATATCCGCCCAGCCAGCTAATGTGCCAGCGAATTGAGCATCGCCCGACTTTTCACCCGCGTTGAAGCGCACATTCTCAAGCACGACGACTTCACCGTCTTTTAACGCCTTGATCTTGCTTGAAGCTTCAACACCAACGGTATCTGCAGCAAACGCAACCGGTTTGCCCAGCAATTCGGCCAGACGTTCTGCTGCCGGCTTTAGCGTCAATTTTGGTTCTGGGCCTTTCGGTTGCCCGAGGTGGCTCATCAAAACCAGTTTTCCGCCACGCTTTAGAACCGATTCGATTGACGGAAGAGCCATCCGAATACGGCGGTCATCGGTAATCGCCCCAGCGTCATCTTGCGGGACGTTAAAGTCGACTCGCATCAACACAACTTTGCCTTTTGGGTCGATATCCGCGATTGTCTTCTTAGCCATATTGGTTCTTTTATTAGAGTGACGGTAGGTGTTTTATATTGGACAGATAGAGATTATCGAGACCTAACCAAACCTGTCGAGGCCTGTAACCCCTAGGTCGCTTTTCGTAGCCTAGGCATCCTGCCTGGGTTTTTGTTTGTTAAATTCGAATCTGAGATTTGCAATATTGCCCCCCAGGCAGGATGCCTAGGCTACGGTAATACGCGGAGGACCACCGATAATTTTCGGGCTTATCGGCTAGGCCAGCTACCACAGGATTGTTTTCGATATAACGAATTATGCCGTACATCTCATCCTCATCACGAGCCCAATGATCATAAGTCTCTGCTGTCGATGCTCCCAGTCATCGATCGACATTGAAGCTGGACGTTGTTTGCGTTTTAGCTGTTCACGATAGTCTTCAATCTGTTTCATACCCGCCTGCGAGATACTATCCTGCAAGCAGCCGGTGATGAAAACTGGATAACCGGGCATGTCCCAATGTGGCAGGTTGCGTCTGCGAAAAACACCTTCCATCGCGGTTCCCCGTAGCCTAGGCATGCTGCCTGGGAGAAATGCAATTGATTTGTAACTTAGATTCAATGTATTAATTTAGTCTTTTTTAGGCAGAGAATGAATAACACCTACAAAAAACGATGCAAGTCCCCAGGCAGGATGCCTAGGCTACGAAGGCTACGGCGCAATACAATACAAGAACTTATCAGAGCGTATAAGCAGACGTTCCCCAGCGACGGCGGGGCTGGCGTTGAAATCGCTGCCATCTGATAAATCGTTGACAGCCAACAATTCGTATTCGGGCTTGGCTGCGACAACGAATGTCTTGCCTTGACGATTTACATAAAAGAGTTGATCGTTCACCAACAACGCGGATGCATAAAACTGGCCGCCGCGCGGCAATCTTTGTTCGTAAATAACTTTGCCCGTTGCTGCTTCTGCGCAGTAGGCTGTCTCGCGAGAATCGTGAGCCCAATAGAGATAGCCGTCTTTGTAAACTGGCGACGAGACATTGGAGCCTTTTTGACTTGTCCACAGTCGATGAGTTTTCGTTACGTCGCCTTGTCCGCCAGATCGAACAGCCAATGAAGCTGTTCCCGATCGGCCCCCTAAGCAGTAGACAATACCTTTATCAGGTACAATGCTGGGCACCATGTACCAACCAATATCGGTTTCACATGACCAATGCAATTGACCGGACTGTGGATTGAAAGCCTGGATGCTTCCCTGAGTCGCGATGACGAGCTCGTCGTCACCAGATTCGGTTTGAACTACAAGCGGTGTATTCCAGGCTTCACGTATCCCATTTGCCCGCCATGTTTCTTTTCCGGTTTTAGCATTCAGCGCAATCAACGATTCGCTTTCAACGCTTGCGTTGATGAATACACGATCCTTGTACAGTACAGGTGAAGCGGCTGTGCCCCAGCCATTGGTTTTAGATCCGACGTCCGCAGTCCACAGTTCATTGCCGTCAGGGTCCAGGGCTATCACACCCGACCTGCCAAAGAACGCATAGATTCTTTCCGAGTCAACCGCGACACTGTTAGCGGCAAAGCCATGGTCGCGAATGCGTTCCTCTTCTGGCAATTTAGCAGCGAACGATTTGTCCCATATCTGCTTGCCATCTTGTAAGCGGAGGGCAATCACATGCCGCTTGAGTTGCTGCAAATCGCCGGCTTCTTCACCCGGCACGAAGTAGCCAGTGTAGGCGGTCAGATAAATGCGATCTCGAAATACAATCGGGCTCGAGGCACCTGCTCCGGGCAAAGCGACTTTCCAAATGACGCCTGATTCTTTGCTCCACTTAGTCGGAACAGAACTAGCATCTGCGATTCCCATTCCGCTTGGTCCACGAAAGTGCGACCATTCCGCTGGTTTAGATTTATCGGTTTGTCCGAAAACACCGACCTGATCGACGAGCACGACCAGAAGCAGAAAGTACATTTTAGATTTGTACATAGTTCACTACTTTCACAGGTGAAAATTCCGTGATGCAATCCTACCGTAGCCTAGGCATCCTGCCTGGGGCGACATTTGAAATGAAAATTGAAGTTTAACAAACAAACCCCAGGCAGGATGCCTAATGGATGGTTGGAAAGGCAGGCTCGCGCGCGCGAGTCTGCCTTTTTTTGTACTTCTTTCACGACTTGGTGGCAGTAAAGTCTGCATTTTGCCGTTCGTCATTCGGAAGCGGCTTTTGGCGCAACGCTAAAGCAGTGCATCCATTGAAAAAGTTAAAATGAAACTAAAAATGCAGAATGAGCTTCTACGCAAAGTACGTCTGCTTTCTGACCCCTAGACTTTCTTGCTATTTCTAGTGCAGAGAGAACTGCCGATCGTTTTTCAACTCCCCGGTTCCTCCAGCGTACGCCCGATCGTTGACTCCAAAGTGCTGCACGATAAATTCTAAAAAAATTTCCATTTAGCGCGTCCAAATCTACTCCAATCGGCTATTAATATACCTAGGGATGGAATTAATGGCAGTTGCAACACCGCAAATCACCGCTGAAGAGAGTTCAAGCCGCATTGAGCTTTTCATAAAGCTGCTGGGAGTACACCAGCAGCAAGTGCATTGCTACGTACTTTGCTTGGTCCCAAATGCTCACGATGCAGATGACATTCTCCAAGAAACGAACCTCTTTCTTTGGCGTGAGTTTCATCAGTTTGAAGAAGGCACCAACTTCGTTGCATGGGCGTGCGCGGTTGCTTTCAATAAGGTGATTGCGTGGCGGAAGCAGAAATCGCGCGACCGGTTGGTTTACAGCGACGCATTCTTAACGGCGGTAAGCGGCGAATTGATCGCAGGAACTGAACGGCAAGAAGAGCGGGCCAACGCACTCAATAAGTGTATCGAACGGCTGCCGCCGCAGCACCGTGATCTCTTAGAGTTGCGCTATGGAGCGAGTCAGAACATTGAAGTCATTGCTTGCAAGCAGGGGCGCTCTGTCGATGCCGTTTACCGCATGCTCAGCCGAGTTCGGCATGCGTTGTTTGAATGTGTGGGACATTCCCTTCCGCCAGAAGGAGCGCACTGATGCAACCAAGTAACGATCAACTGAAGGATCTCCTAAAGCTTGCTGACAAGTCCTTCGAAGGACATTTGAGCAGCGACGAGGCCGCGGCGCTCGAGCGATATTGCTTCCATTCTCCAGCCCTAATGCGAGTGTACGTCGACTACTGCGCACTTCACGCCAGTCTAAAAGTGAATCGCGGCGAGTCGCACTCGGGTGCTCCGCTGCTCAACATTGATCTCGCCGACAACTCACTTACAAATGTGGTATCGGCAAAGCAATCAGTGCTTTTAAAAACCATGTTAGCTGCGGCTGCCGTTGTTTTACTATGTTTAACTTCGTACATCATCGTTCAAAGTACGGCGCGAGATGCTTTTATTGGACGAATAGTTGAAGCAAAAGAGTGTCGCTGGAACGCCGGTACACTACCGACTGAGTTGAATGCACAGTTAACGGCCGGCCGACTGCGATTGTCGGAAGGATTAGCCGCTGTTTTGCTTAAAAGCGGTGTGCAACTTCGGATTGAAGGACCTGCAGACCTCGAAATTCTTACTCCGATGCGGTGCGTCGTGCACAGTGGACGCGTCATCGCGAAAGTTCCACCGAGCGGCAAAGGGTTTGTGGTGGATACGCCATCGTCGGTATTGACGGACTACGGTACCGAGTTCGGAGTTACCGTTCCTCCAACTGGCCAAGAAGCAACAGTCACCGTGTTTCAAGGTCGCGTTGACGCTGTCCATCGAACGACTGGTCACACCGAGCAAATGTCAACGGGTTCAACCATTCGCTTTCAGGAATCCAATTTTCAGCGACTAGGGGCCGATTTTGAATCGCTCTCTCAATCTCCGGAATCGAATATCCATAGCACTTTGAGTCCCTCGGCTGATTTACAGCGCACGGTTCAGATCACCACTGCACAGGGCTTGGGAAAGGATGCCTTTGTCCAACCAAGAGAGATTCCACCGGACCGCAGCAGCGAATCGTTGTTGTTAATAAAGCGTCCCATCAAATCGATGAAAGAGTGGGAACGTCGAGCCTATTTGGGATTTGATCTCACATCATTGCGAGACGAGAGCATCGAACGAGCCGAACTCAGCGTGACGTTTGCTTCCACAGGTTTTGGTTATGCGTACCTTACGCCCGATGCAACTTTTGATGTGTACGGAATTGTGGGGCAAGTGGATTGGGACGAGCGAGACATTTCATGGGATAACGCTCCTGCAATGTGGGATATCGAATCACCGGCACCCGATTCAGTCTTATCACTCGGCTCATTCGTTGTACCCCAAGGAATTCAGTCTGCAAGTTACTCAATCTCGACAGATGTGCTTCGAGATTTTCTCAATCGTAACGTTGACCGAGTCGCGAGCTTGATCATCGTGCGACAAACGATGGGAGTTGGCTCGAGCGACTTAGTTCATGGCATCGCTAGTCGACGACATCCAACGCTCAGCCCCCCGACGCTTCGATTGATTTTGAAGTAAAGAATGTTTTTGCCCTTTTTCTTTTCTATTAGGAGAACTTCCGTGCGAAGTAGACAAAACGCCTTTACCCTCGTTGAACTGCTGGTGGTGATTGCCATCATCGGTATTCTGGTTGGACTCCTCTTGCCCGCAGTCCAAGCGGCTCGTGAAGCCGCTCGACGGATGCAATGTTCCAACAATGTGAAACAGCTATCGCTTGCTTGCCACAACTACGAAAGTGCCTTTCGCACTTTTCCAGCTGGCGGCATTGTCTCTTACACACCCGCCGCATTGGCCGCACTTACGCCCACTAACTTTTGCACCACGGGGTCCGATCGAACTCAAGCCCCTTGGACCGTGCTTATCCTGCCTTTTGTAGAAGATGCAAACCTTTACTCAAGGTTCGATTTTACAAAGACGTTTACTGGTTCATCGAATATTGCTGGTCAATTGCCGAACTCAGATTTATTCAAACTCAACTTGCCCAAATATCAGTGTCCATCGGACCCCAATTCCCTATCAACAATCAACAACAGCAATTACTTAGGCGTTCAAGGTGGTGGACCTCCGACGGGTGTTGGCGCGCCACCCTGTTCAACTCAGCTTGCACAACGCGTCTTCTTTCAAAACGGCGTGATTTACGTAAACTCAAAAACACGCATGGCTGACATAACCGATGGAACCACGAATGTGTTCTTGATCGGCGAAAGTCGCTACATGCCAACTCCAAGCATGCGTTCCGATGGTTTTCATGCAGGCTGGGCGTCTAGTGTAAAAGCGGATAACGCTTTTGCTGTCCCTTTAACCTTTGCCGGTGCGGTCTTGCAGATCAACGGGCAGAGGGCCTGTGGAGTTGGAATCGCAGATTGCTTCAATTTCGTCAGCCGTCTTTTCGGCAGTCAACATACTGGCGGTTGCACGTTTGGAATGTCCGATGGTTCCATTCACTTCGTGTCTGAAAACATCGACATTAATCTGTATCGCCAAATGGCAGTCCGAAACGACGGTTTGCCCGTTGGCGGGTTTGCACCGAACTGATTGTCACTTCAACACTTTAAGTCCAATTACCGTCTAGATATTTTAGGTTGTCCATGAGAGTTAAAAGTTCTTGGTTTTTTATTGCGCGATACTTTGCGTCGGTCGCGTTGGTGACGATTTGTTCCAGCGGATGTGGGCCAAGCAAGGGCATGCAGAAGTTTACCGTCAGCGGGTCGATCACAATGCCGGACGGAAAGCCTGTACCGGCCGGCGAAATCAACTTTGAGCCGGATGGTCAAGCCGGCAACAAAGGTCCCGCTTCGATGTCCCAAATCAACGGCGGAAAATACTCTCTAGCTAGCGACAGCGGCGTGGTCGGTGGCAAGTACATCGTCACCATCATGCCCTACGACGGTGTCGCCGCTGGTGAGTCAACGCAAGGCAAACCACTTGTAAAAGCGCCCTACGTCGAAAAAGTTGACTTGCCCAATGAAAACACCACAAAGGACTTTGTGGTGAAATCAAAATAGCTTCAGGACCGTAGTCGACCGTAGTCCTACACAAAGTCGTACTCGTACTCGTACTCGTACTCGTACTCGGCAATTTCTCTGAACCGAGTACGAGTCATCTTAATGAGTGCGGGCACGACTTGAATTCGAAGCGAGCTGGCGCTCACCTTCTATGGCTTCAAGCTGGTATGGCGAAAAGTCGGTAGCGGAATGCGTCAAGCATTTCGTGCATGCATCTTTGGCCCGCAATATCAACTCCCGAAAGCCTTGACGGCTTCCGCTACTGCGTTTGTTCACGACTTTCCGACAGCCCAGCTTCAAGCTATCGAGGAGCAAACGCTTAAGTTTCGACAACTTTGAGGCACGACCCGCTACATACAGTTTCACCGCCAAATCCCGCAGGTTTACCCTTAGGATCGTTCGGCTTCTAACTGAGAAAACAGGTGATACGCTGGTCGCATTGAACCACAGAGATTAGAAGACCGCAGAGGAGTTTTTCCGCGACGTTCTTCCGATCGCTTGCGGTGCGAGCCTGCGGTTCGCAACCTTTCAAAAAGCGATTTCTATGCAATTCGGGAAACTGAACCAGCGTGTCTTTTTCCTCAAATGCAATACGCCTGATTCTAACTAAGCCTCGATCAAGCTACGCTTGTTCGAGGCTTAGTTAGTTAGAATCAGAACCATCCGCCGTCCAAGACCGCGGTAATCCCGGGGTGTCTCATTGTAGTACATTTGTCCTCAAATGTTCATGGGCTGGCATTGTAGTTGCTGACCTAGCGCACCAAGATCGCGGCGTTTTAAGGGTAAGGACGTGAACGAAGTGTTGCACCGCGGAGCTTCATTATCGTTACCAGTGTCAACGATTGGACTGTGACCTGGTGGCAAATAACACTGGTGATCGTGGATATCGTCCGTCAGTTCATTTGTAGGCATGCGTATTCATTCCGATTGCGGATGTGCAATTCCGGTGAGACTGCGTGCATCGCCTCAATCGCCACCAAATCACGGTCAATCGAGGCACGGCCTGTATAATAAGCGGTCCAAACGGCTGTAACGGCGACCAACAGCATGATCGACCGAATTCCAAATTGGGCATCTGACGCGCTTTCGACTTTTGTGACCTGTCCATTGGGTCCATCACATACACTCATCGTTCAATATTTAAAACCCATGGGATTCCCATTTAACACTCTGAAGCAACGCAAATCGGCTATTTAATTCATGCGAGACATGGGTTAGAATAATCTTACAATAATTCTAACCTGTATTCTTTTAACAATGCGCACAGCTCGACGGTATCCGCAAATCGAAAGGCTACCATGGAAGTCGACGGAAGATTTCGCAAGGAAATCAGAGTTGCTCTGCTAGACGCTTTTCCGCAGCTTTCGTCACTTCGTATCTTAGTGGACGAAGTTCTGGATTCCCCACTCCAGAACATAACACTTGCCGACAATTTACAAACTATTGTGTTTGATTTGATCGCTTGGGCCGTCGCCCAGGGTAGATTGGCCGAGTTGGTGCTAGGGGCTGCCTCGGAGAATCCTGGTAATAACAGGCTCAAGGACATTGCCAATCGTTTTCGATTTGCAGAAGCTAATTTAGGTGAGAATGAGCGAATTGTTTTGCAGGGAATTCCGTTTGAAAATGCCGGACAGTGGTTGGATCGGTTGTCCAAGATTCGACGCGCGGTCTGCCGCATTGAACCTCAAGATGAAACGGTAACGATTGATATCAATCGCAACTAAGAATCGGCCATTTTCGCAGGGTGGCCGGGGTGGTTGCGATTCTTTGATCGCAACTAGCAACTGGCAAGCTGTCTGATTAGAGTTGGACACTCGATTCCAATTCTAAAAAAAACGCCTCGCTGC
>JANODD010000407.1:0-3803 GCA_031412515.1 Planctomycetia bacterium
CTTGGCACGGCAAAACTTGCGGATCGGTAATCGTTCCTTTCGGGACTCCTTCTTGAGCCATCGAATCGGGACCAAGTTTATAAAAATCGTCCAGTCCTTGGCCATGCGCCAAGGCGAACGAGTTTACAGAGACAAACAGCACCACGATGTCCAAGAAAGTATGACGAAAGTAGTTCATGGGTAATCTCACAGAGAGGGTATTTAAGTAGCCTAGGCATCCTGCCTGGGTCCGCTTCGTTCAGACCAGCTTAAATTTTGCGTCGAAGGACGCATCGCAGGTTCGCCCCCCACTTTACCTCAGGCAAGATGCCTAGGCTACGATCAAGAAACGAAAAAAGCGGCGTCCTGCCGCTTTCCAGCATCAATGCTACCGAACGTCACTGTTATTGTGCCCCCACGCATCCTTGTAGATGTGCAGATCAAAGTGGCCATCCTAGCCAGATACCATCCCTGCCGTACTCATTGACCTGTCATCTAACGGAACAAGTTAACGCTCAGCTTGGAAAAATTTTTCTACCAAGTCCGATTAAAACGCGGACGAAATTAGCGATGTGAATGAAGGATTGAAGTTAACAGCCGTGGGTTGTAGCCGTCGCCACGAATGTTCGTTAAGCTCAGTAGCGATCGTTTACCGAGTTCGACTCATGCGCTAATTACTCCAAAACGGTGAAACCCGACATGAAGAGGAGCCGGCCTCGCGTTTTGATTTTTCTTAGGTGACTGGTTTAGGATTGTGCGGGTTCAAGTCCTGCTTGTCAAGCAGTTATTGACGTTTTTTCCACATTTGAGTATCGGATCAACGAAGTCGGGCGTTTGGCGACGTCGAGACATTTTTCCAATTGATTCGCCATATGGTTTATCCGATTTCTTACGAAACCAGCTACCAAAATAAAAAGCAAGGAGTGAGGCTTGAGTCTGACGACCGAAGTTGAAAGCGTGCAAGATGCACCGCTAGCGGGTAAACGCTTGCTACTGCTCGGTACCTTGGGTGGGTTCACTAAGCGTGAATCGTATCAGTTGCTCAAGCAGGCCGGTGGGCGAGTCCAGGATGCTGCGTCGACTCAGTTGCAGATGATTGTTATTGGCGATGACTCAAAAACGCTCGACGAGTTGCGAAAAGAAGATGCCGACCTAAGCGAACGTATCGATAAGGGTGAAATCTCACTGCTGCAGGAAACCCAACTCTGGGAACTGCTGTCACATCGCGAAAACGCCTCCGTGCGACAGTTGTATACACCCGCCATGCTCGCTGAATTGCTCGATGTTCCGGTACGAACCGTACGACGCTGGTGCCGCGCTGGCCTAATCGAACCGATCAAAGAGGTTCTGAATCTTCCCTATTTTGATTACACTGAACTCGCCGCCGCACGGCAGCTAGCCAAATGGGGCAAAGAAGGCGCGACAGTTCAATCGATTCAGCGACAGCTCGCGGCCCTTGCTGTTTTAGCACCCTCTGGCGGTCGACCCCTTCAACAATTAGCAATTACGGCTGAAGGTAAACAGTTGCTGATGCGTCACGGTAGCACGCTGGTCGAATCGTCTGGTCAGTTTCGATTTACATTCGATGATAGCGACGAGTTCGATGGCGCACAAACGATCTCGTTTGAAAAACTAGCAACGCGCTGCGCTTCAAAAGCTTCCACAGCTGGCCATGCTACGCTTGAGGAAATGATCGAACAAGCCATGTTGGCTGAGGATCAAGAGGAGCTCGACACGGCCGTCGATTGGTACCGATCGGCTTTGGCTGGGTTTGGCCCTAATGCGGATGTGAATTTTCAGTTGGCCGAGTTACTCTATCGTCAAGGTGATCCGACCGCCGCCCGCGAACGTTATTACATGGCGCTGGAACTTAATAGCGGATTGGTAGAAGCCCGGGCGAATTTGGGGTGTGTACTCGCCGAGTGTGGTCAACTGGAATTGGCGGTGGCTGCATTCGAAGGAACCCTGCAGCAATTTGCAGACTACGCTGACGTGCATTTTCATCTAGCCCGGGCACTGGACGATTTAGGGCAATCTTCCAAAGCCATCGAACACTGGCAACGCTTCATTGAATTAGCTCCGGCTAGTCCCTGGGCCGAAGAGGCACAGCATCGACTCGATCAACTATCGCCTGCTCTCAATCTGTAGCGAGGGGGGAATCCGCCAGATGGCAAAACGAGTTCTAGTGACCGGATATGGAGGCTTTCTCGGTTGCGCTGTTGTTCGTCAATTGCGGGAGCATGGATACACGGTCCGCGGTATTGCCCGCGGACACTATCCTCCGTTAGAACAGCTTGGCGTCGAAGCGGTCCGTGCCAGTATCGTCGATCGCAAAGCAGTGGTGGAAGCATCGCGCGATTGCGATGCAATCATCCATACCGCTGCACTTGCTGGCGTGTGGGGTCCGTGGCGCGACTATTATGAAACCAATACACTTGCTACATCGTATTTGCTTGAAGCCGCTGCGACGAATCAGGTGCAAGCGTTTGTTCACTGCAGTAGTCCAAGCGTAACCTTTGATGCCAAACCTCAGTCAGGCATCGATGAGAGTACGCCCTATCCGACACGCTGGCTGTGCTTCTATCCTCAAACTAAAGCCTTAGCTGAGATCGCTGTCCTTCAAGCTTCAAAACTCGGGCCACTGAGAACGTGTGCACTGCGGCCACATCTGATTTGGGGTAAAGGGGATCCGCACTTGTTTCCACGCGTCATCGAGCGCGCTCGCAGTGGCAAACTCCGACGCGTCGGCGATGGCCGCAATTTAATTGATGTCGTTCACGTCGACAATGCAGCTCGTGCTCACGTGCAAGCTCTCGAAGGTCTGTTGACTGGCGACAAGGCTCTTAATGGTCAAGCTCTTTTCATCACCGACGGCCAACCCATCGCCTGCTGGGACTGGATTACACGCATACTCGACTCCGCCCAAGTCCCCGTACCCAAACGTTCGATCTCTTATGCCGCTGCCTATCGCATTGGCGCGATACTGGAAGCTGCGTACTGGACCTGCCGAATTCGCAAAGAGCCACCTATGACACGATTCGTGGCCGCTCAACTCGCGCTAGACCACTATTTTTCCATTGAAAAAGCTCGGAGATTAATCGATTATCAACCAGTACAGTATTCGCTTTCTAATCTTTAACGCAATTGGCGGAACAGCCTGTTTCTAGAACCTTATGAGTAGTATTTATCCTCACATTAAGTTAGGATAATTCTCCAAAGCGGATATTATCCGCGTACTACAGTAAGTGAGGATAATCTATAGTTCGTCGAAAACCATGAACTTCCAGTCGTATACCGAATTGATCAAACAGTCCGTCGCGGATTCTGGGTACGATGGATTCTTGCCCTCCCTAGGATTGTTGAACGACGATAAAGTCGATCTCAATGTGCTCGATACGGAACTGCATGAGGACGGCGAGAAGGCAATAGCTCTCGACTGGGCGTCGCAATATACCGAGTGCAACCGGAAACTGTTTTGTGCGTATCGAATTGGCAACAGATGCGTCGAAGTCGTAGAAGTGACCGGAACGGAAGTGACGGACAAAATTCAGATTGAGATTCGTCCGTATCTTGAAGGTCAGTGAGAAGTCAGCAAACAACCAACTAAGAATGAGACCGCACATTTGACACGCGGATTCACCAACTGCTACGATCGCTTGTGAGCCGCATTATGTCTGATCCATCGACGAACAAAAAAATGCACGTGCGTTCTGGAAATGGTTTGAAGACAGGCGGGTGTGACTCCCGCCTGAGTAGCTCTTAGCCAGAGGCTCAGTATCGAGTGTTGCAGCGTTGCTATAAGGCAAGGGCCGAAGTTCAACGTT
>JANODD010000408.1:0-2119 GCA_031412515.1 Planctomycetia bacterium
TGCGCGTATCGCGAAAAAACGCTTGTCTACACCACAGAATCGCGTTACGCTGTCCCTGCGTCGAAAAACTTCGACCCAGTTTCAACCAATTTTTAGCCACAAATTCCGCTCCAACCCAATTTCCGGACAGACACTAGCTAGCCGCGGGTGAACGAAGGAGGGCGGCTTGAAGACGGACCGTCCGCCCAATGTTGCAGTTTGCAAGGTGCTCTATACGCTTAACGTGGACTATTAGTGCTGAAAGATATTCGCTTCGTTCACCCGCGGCTAGCGCCGACGGCTCACTGAATCCGGTTTCTCACGAAACCAGCTACGGAATACTTTGCATGCTCACCAATAAACATACTGCAAAAACTTCTCCTGATCCGCCAGGGACAAGTCTTCAACGTCCTGGATCAAATATCGATTCTCTTCAGTATCAATGATCAATTTTCCATTCTCGCCGTAATCGATCGCTTGACTCTGCGTCCAGCGCATCGAGAACTTGGAACGACCCGTCGCCGTTTGCACGTCAAAGTCCAAAAACCCGAACTTCAACGACAAACCATGAATCGCCGTAATCGCACGCATTAAGTAACGACGCCCCAACGCTTCGGTGATTTCGATCTGGTCATCGGCTGCCCACTGAGTCAAATCACGAATCATGCCTAGTTCGATCTCGTCACCTTCAACGTTCCAACCGCGAACACTCAAGTATTCGTTCGGATGACTGGCGGGGAACGTGCGCAATATAAAAGCGCCGCTTCCCAGTCGCTCTTCGCCGTTCCACAATTCCAACTGACCATAACCACCACGCTGAAAGCGATGTTCTGCTGGCTCTAGCCAATTGAGTAGTGGTTTTTCGCGAGGCTTTTCAGTGGCATCGATTGGAGCTGAGTCAACCAACGTCGCCACGCCGCCAGTGGCTGCTACATTTTCCGAGCCCGCCGCCTGCTCGAGTGTCTTCTCAGCCGGTTTGAAGGCGTGTAACAAGCGGTCAACATTCTGGTCTTTAGAAACTTGCGTTTGAATGCGAACGAGCCGCGCGTAAGTGCCGTCCATTGCCAACAATTCCGCATGCGATCCCTGCTCGACCAACTGGCCACGATCAAAAACCAGAATCCGATCCGCGTTGCGAAGCGTCGACAGTCGATGGGCGATCGCAACCGTCGTTCGGCCTTGAGTCAAAACTTCGAGCGCCTCCTGAATGCTACGCTCCGATTCAGCGTCGATGTTGCTGGTCGCTTCGTCCAAGATCAAGATCTGCGGGTCGTAAAGCAATGTGCGAGCGATCGACAGTCGCTGCTTCTCACCGCCTGATAATCCGGCTCCGTGTTCGCCCAGCAGCGTTTCGTAACCTAACTGAGTTCGACAGATAAAGTCGTGTGCACCCGCAGCTCGGGCAGCTTGCAAACCGTCTTCAATTGAAGTCCCTGGCCGTCCGTACGAAAGATTCTTCCACACAGTCCCACGGAATAAAAACGATTCCTGAAAGACGATGCCGATGTTTTGACGCAACTGCTGCATGGACAACTGACGGATGTCGATGCCGTCGATTTCGATTGCACCTTCTTGAACATCATAAAATCGGCTGAGCAGATTAACCATTGTCGTCTTGCCCGAACCGCTGCGACCGACGATACCGACCATCTCCCCAGGCTTTACGTCGAACGAAATTTCGTTCAGAACGGGCTGATTGCGATCGTAGCCAAAGGTAACTCGATCAAAACGTATCGCGCCGCGCGGATTGTGCCAATCCGTGGGGTTCGAAGCGTCTGGAATTGTTAGCGGTGTATCGAGCAGCTCAAGATCCCGTTTGCTACCTGTCAGAAAACTAGTCAACCTGGTTGTAAAGTTTGAAAGCGCGCTAAGCGGCGCGTAGAACATGGCAAGGTAAGCCAAGAAGGCAATCAGTTCACCCAACGTCATGTCATGACCAATCACGTCGCGGCCACCGACGTACCATACAATCAGCCCGCCGAGGCTAAACACCAAGCCCATGGCCGCTGAATAGTACGAGTTCGTATGATCGACCCATAATCGCCAATGCCGTAAGTGGTCGCTGGCTGTCTGAAACTTTTTAAATTCGCGATCTTCCTGGGCAAAGGCCTTCACGACGCGAATACCAGATAGCATCCCG
>JANODD010000409.1:0-6159 GCA_031412515.1 Planctomycetia bacterium
TTGCCTTACGCGGGAGCGCTATTGCAAATGGCGGAGCTGTGCATTGGCAACGACCAACGACGCTCCGCGGCTCTGGCAACCTTGTCCGCAACCGGCAGCAATTCCACGGACCTTGGCTATCGAATTCGACGTTTGATCGGTGCCGAGGAGACGACTTGCATTGGAGTGACTCGGCGCAGCGTCGCAATTGGCCTGACACTGCTGACTTTGCTAATGTTTTCATTGGTCGCGTGGGGGCAGAATGCTGAATCGCTGGATGAGAAATCAGAGGACGAATCGATGTCCAACATTTTCACGCCTGAACCCTTGTGGCAAACGAAAGTTGCTGCGAATGAAGTTGCTTCTGATATGATACGCGTCTCACCAGTGGTTGTCGTTTCGGATCGCGTACTGACCATCGGAAAAGATTTCGATCTGACAACGGGGAAAGAGATCCAGAACCCGTTCGTTCGTTTACCACGAAGCTACGAATTTGAAGTGACGCTTGACCCCGTCATTCGTCGCAGGTCATCGGATCATAAGTACATCGTTGAAGCTTCAAATCGCGCGCCAGGGAAAACCTGGTCTATGCCCTCGTATGATCTGAGGGTGCTGCGAGCGACAGACGGGTCACAAGTGGGCGTCACAATCACAGTCGCTGGGCATTTTGGATGGTTTGATTGTGATGTGGATGTCGAGAATGGTGGCGATTTTCTTCTGCTTGGTTCGGGCGATGAAGTTCGAGTCTACCGCACTGAGACTGGTCATGTCGAAACGACGATGCCGGCCAAAACCAAGCGTGTTGATGCGGTCGCCATCAGCCCTGATCGAGAGTGGCTGGTTGTCTCTGATCAAAACGATCTGCACTTCTGGCGATGGCGCGATCAGGCTGCTGTGAAGACGATTCATGCGGGCCGAAAGATCGATAGCCTTGTATTTACGCCTGACGGTCAATACTTGGCAGAAGGGCCAGACTTTCGTGAAGACATTCAGATCCGCGACATGCTGACACTGGAAATCATCGCGTCGCGCAAGGACGAAGTTGGTTCGCCGCTGATGGTGAGCTCGATGGATATCACGCCTGATGGTCGCTATCTGGTCGCTCACAATGAAGCCTCGGTCGACCAAAGCAAGCTCGCGATTCCGCATCAGATCCACGTGTGGGACTTACAGTCGCGTGGCAAGCCCGTCTTCCAGATCGCCACAGGCGAATGGGTCCGAAACGCGGCCTTGAGCGATGATGGTCGAATGATCGTGGGCGAGTTCAGCGGGGCAACTCATGGCGCGCTGCTGGCCGCCTGGCAATTGCCGAACGAAATTGTCCAACGACCAATTGATTCGCCGCGCGATGCCAAAGATCGGCTCGGCGATGGCATCCAGTGGTCGCGTTTTGGGGACGAGAACGGTCTCCTTTCCGGCGCACGCTTGATACTGCCTAAAGACGGACTGAAACCAGGGCAACCGCTGGTTGTTGAGTATCGATTAGCCAATGTTTCGAAGGAAACCAAGACGCTGAACTGCTACTTAAACAAAGGAATGCAGTTCACTTCGCTTGGCTACGGAAATCGCATCAGCGGCTTTGGACTCGATCGGCAACGCGAGCCTGTGACACTCACGATCGGACCCGGTGAAGTCTTCATCGATACAGCGCATCTCGTTTCGATCGACACAACAGGATTGGAACCAGGTGAGTATCATTCCGCATTGGGTTCGGCATTCTTCTATCCCGACTCAGTCGAGCCGAATACGACGCACGAGCTTCCCCATCGCGGCAGCATTCCATTCACGATCGTTGGCGAATCAGCGGTGAAGGTACTTGAGTTACCCAAAAGCGATATACATTGGGGCAAGCCAATCGCGGGACTTCAGGTCGGAGCACGCTTCGCCGACGATCCGAAGGCGTATTCAATCGGTGCAACGATCGAGGCAGATCTCTTTGTCGCCAATGTAACCGAGCAACCGATCGACTGTTCGGTAGTCCTGCCGCATCCAGGCGATGGCTGGCTGTTTAACGTGGAAGACAAGACCGGTTCCACGATCATGTTCGAGCGGCAACCGCCCGTGGATTTCTTCAGCCCCCAGCGGTACGTCCATCTCAAACTTGCTCCCGGCGCAGTAGCACCGATTACGGGTGTAAGCGTCCTGTCATCGTATTCCAGGGCCTCATCGGACGATGCCTTCTCGACCACTTTACCCAAAGCGAGGTTTCAGGTTGTCGGGACGAAAGAGGACGCCGAAGCGCCAAGGCAAGACGGCAGCGAAAAGATTCAGGGAAGATTGGTAACGCAAAGCGGCACGTACTCTGCGATCTTCGATGTCACGATTCTTCGCTCTGAGATTCCGGCCCTCCGATTGGAACTCG
Source organism: Planctomycetia bacterium (assembly GCA_031412515.1). Taxonomy (GTDB): domain Bacteria; phylum Planctomycetota; class Planctomycetia; order Pirellulales; family Pirellulaceae; genus Aureliella. Next base: position 2,342 of record JANODD010000409.1, read on the forward strand.
ATTCGGGCAATGTTCCGTTTTCCGTCGGTCGACAAGAACACAAGCCAATCAACGTTTTCGGCACTGCGGATTTGAAAGACGAAGACGTCGCAGCCTTAATGGTTCAGGAACTTTCTGGTGAATGGTCCGCTCAGACCAATCTCGTTGGACTGAAGTGCCAACTCAAGAGCGATCCATTCGACAAAGGCGTCCGGCCACTGGACGTTTCGGTCAAGGTCGAGCTTCAATTTGACCAATCGGAAGAAGCGATTTCTCGATACGCCCAATTTCGTCTCGCCCAGGATGTAGCTTCCGAGAGCAACGGCGGCCGGATAGCCATGGCAGGCAGGCTTGCTACTTCCCAGGACGGAAAGAAGGTAAACTTAGTTTACCACTATCGAAAGGAAGGAGTTCAAGGATCGCAAGCTCGAACGGTTGGAAAGATTTGTCGAAGCAATTCGGGCGAACTCCTCCTTACACTTTCTCCACCTGACACTGGTATCTTTGATCTTGAATTCAATGATTTTGCTCCAGTGGAGAAACTCAAACTCTTCAAACGCGATAAGACTGCGCGTAACAACGACGAGCAATCCAGCGTTGAGAAGCCGGATTCAAGTAAGCAGAGTTTTAAACTGATTGATGGTGAAACAGGCAAGCCACTGCAGGGGCTGAAGTGTCGGGCGATCGTCGCAAAACTGAATGCTTCTCCAAGGTACCAAGAGTGCACGACCGATGAACACAGCGTTGTGGAAGTGGTCGTTGCCGAAGATGAATCAGCCGGGATAGCTGAAGTTCCAAGCGGCTGGTTTTCAATCGGCGTTGGATCGATTTATGCAGTGCAGGTACCAGAATCCGAACAACAGCCACAACAGAATGCTGAGAGGAAAAATGAGGAGCCGACGCTGTTAAAGTTGTGGCGAGGCACGGAAGTCGACGGTCGTTTGCTATGGCCAGATAAAACACCGGCTGCCGGTGTGAAGCTGACGGCTGGTGTGTACATCAATAACCAGTCGTGGAAAGAGAAGCTCGGTATGGATTTGAATTGGTACTCATTCGATCATGGCGACTGGCCGAATTGGAGTCGAACGATCGTCACAGATGATGAAGGAAAATTTCGAGTTACCGTGCCTCCAAAGAACTCCCGATTTTGGTTTAGAATCGGCACAACTCAATTGGGCTTTTCGTCTCAAGCAGGCGTTGGGGAAGACGAGGCCGTCACACAACGTTTGGCGAAATGTGTGCCGATGGAAATTCAGTACGGAGGCAACAGTCGAAGCAACGAGCTGATCGTTCATGACATTCCAGAAACGGACAACATGGTTCTGCATACCGGAGACTTCCAGTTGGAAACCGGTGTCATTGTGCGTGGGCGCGTGGTCGATGCAGAAGGCAAGGGGCTTTCGAATGTGCACCTCACGAGTAACGGTCCGCATGGACCGCATTCCGGTCGTAGTGCAACCAGCGTTGAGAATGGCAAGTTTGAGTTTCCCGCAATGGCAACGGGAAATCTAACGGTGCATCCAGATGCTCGCTTGCGCGACGTCACCAAACCCATTCCCGAACAAGTGATCTCTCGCGATGTGCAAGCGGTGTTCGTGGATCAATCCTTCACGATCCCCTCGGTATTTCTGCCCCACGAAATAACCGTCCGGGCAGTGCCTCACACGGAAGTGACTTTCGATTGGGTCGATCGACGCGCGGACAAAACGAAGCCGATCGCTTTCTACGGAGCCTTTCGCGTCCGTGGCTACCTGCCCGATGAGAATGGAAAACCTGCAACCTATTGGACCAGCGAGACCGAACGAATCGAACGCAATAGCAAACAATGGCTAACGGTCAAGATTCCAGCTCAGCTTCTGAAACCGGAATTGATGCTGGTTGCGGACAGTAAGGTCACTGCCAGCTACAGCGATTCCAGCGGCGTCACCTCTGGCCCCGGTATTGTTGAGCTTGGCGATATCACCTCCAGCACGACTCGCACCATTTTCGGTGACGAACCGCGCGAGCCTGCGGATTCCAAGAAAAGTCCGCAACGTGCCAGGAACGACCAGTCGAGTTGGATTCCAGCTCGTCCATTGAAGGTGACTGCTTCAAAGGAGGTCAGTGCGATAATCCTTGACGACCATAGCGTACGACTGGAAGGTGACGTGCAGTGGCAGGAAGTGAGCCTGCAATTCAAATTCGATAAGCCCACGAATGTCCAGGAGGTCCGTCTCGAGGTTTTGCCTGTTGATTCTCCGATTGGACCGCAGTTCGGACGAGGAGGCGAAGAGTTGATGTTGTTCGACGTGAAGCCGAGCATCGAGGACCAAACAGGGAAATTCACAAGTCTCGACTTTGCCAGTTGCACGTATCTTCAATTTCCGTCTGACGAAACATCAGCCAACTGCATCGACTACTTAAGCGATACCGGTTGGAAGGTGCCGAAAATTCCAGCAGAATTACTCGCGCACGAATTGGTCCTTCGATTTAAGAAACCTGTCACGCTGCGTGCCGATCAGACGCTGACCTTAACCGTTGACTCGGGTGGTGCGAAAGAACTTGCGGTCTTGAATCGCATTCGATTTGCATTCCGCCAGGGGGCAGTCGCCGAACCACTAAGCGTCAATTCGACGATGAGCGGTAGCGATATTGGCGCGTTAGTCACCGCGGGTGGTGTCAACGTAAAAGTCGAGCCATGGGAAATCTCCAAGCTCTACGAGGCGGCCTTTTTACGCACCTATCTGCAGGACCATGAGACTCTGCCAAAACCGATTGTCGTTCCGTCGATATCCGGAAAAGTCTTCGATCCGGATGGAAAGCCGGCCTCTGGCGTAAGAATTGTTTCCCACACGCCGCGACATTGGGTGGATCTCGACGCGACGTTGAAACCGCACAACAGCGGTGGTGTGAGAAAGTCAAAGCAGAACGGGATGTTCGGATTGCCCGAGCGTACCGAGCCGTATCGCGTTTTGCTCGTTCACGAAAGTGGTGTTGCGAACGTTTCACATGAGGAACTGCTGCGAGCTAATGGTATAGTCACATTGCAAAAATGGGCGTCAGTGTCCGGAACATTGAAACTGGATGGAAAGCCACAAGCAGGCGAAACCATCGTGTTACATTTCGACACACTCCCGTGGTCGTACAGTCGCGGTGGGCCAAGATTGACGACGACTCATCGATCCACGACCGATAAGGATGGAAACTTTTCGTTCGATCGCGTGCCGCCGCTCGGTGGAATGGCGTATCACGTTTCGCATGCTGGGTCGCTTGGACACGGAGCGGTTTACCAATGCGAAAGTGGAAAGCACTCGCACATTGAAATTGGTGCGGGTATCACGGTCACCGGAAAACTGAGTTTCCCGGAGCACTTGGCAAAAAACAAACTGAAGGTTTACGCTCGCAACCATTTGTTGCCCATTCCCTATCCGAAAGACTGGACTGACAAAGTCACCGAGGAAGAGAGAAATGCGTGGCGCGTTAAGTGGTCAAGCACTGCGGAAGGATGCGAGTTGGAGGACAGGAATTTCGTACTAATGAACTCGAACGTTCCCGGGTCAATCTCGGACGATGGTGAGTTTACGATTTATGACGTGCCCGAAAGACCGATGGTGTTGGTGGTAGCGATCCCTGGCGAAGCAATCTTGCTGGAACAACCGTTCGACTGCAGTGGCTCCGCTAACGACGCGCTGGAATTGGGGACGCTCACTCACTCCGACAATCACGACCATCACCACGACGAAGTCAAACGAGAAGATCGGCCAGCCAATAAGCCCCAACTGCCCAGGTTGATCGTAAAAACGGTTGACTCCGATGGGAAACCGGTCCCGGATACAGGCGTTTTGTTCTACGACCGAAAT
>JANODD010000410.1:0-18918 GCA_031412515.1 Planctomycetia bacterium
AGGACACTTCTGGCTGTGCGCCAGTACGGATTCCAAGAATCGTACTCGTACTCGTACTCAATGAAATGGTGCTCGTGCTCGTGCTCGTGCTCGAAACCGCGTGCCGATCGAGCACGAGCACGAGCACGAGCACGAGCACGAGCACGAGTAGGAGTACCGCCGATGGCTGAGTACGAGGAGGATTAAGATTATGAGTAACCGTTCAAGGCCGAAGGCCGTGAACGGTTACCAAAAAACGCAGCGTTGGTGGACGCTGCGTTTTGGGGCAGTACACGCTGTAACAACTTGATTTTTTACTTGTCGGCTTTTTCTTTGATCTCTTTCAGGAAAGCTTCAATATCTGCCTTCACCGACCCTTCTGCAAGCTTGGCCGCTTCCGTCTGTGTCTTCAAAGCGGTTTTGATATCGCCATCGAGGAATTGATAATGGGCTGCTGTATCGAGGATAGCTGCTTTCGAAGCTGCATCGGCGGTCTCAGCAGCTTGTTCTGCTGCCGCTCGGCTTGCTTTGAGGAGGTCTTTGTCTTTCAGTGCGCCTGATGCAAACTTTTCGTACAAATCCCAAGTGATGCTGTTGATGAGCATGGGATTGTCCTTGTTCGATGCATAGGCGTTGATCACCGCTTCGGCAAATTTTGGATTCGTTGGGTCTCGCATTACGAGTTGAACTCGAGCTCCTTCCATTTGCTTCTTCATTTCAGGGTTCTTTTCGGCTTCGATCAAGCTTTCGAGTTCAGCCATAGCTTCATCGCTCTTGCCGCTCTGCAAGAGCTTCCCAACTTTTTGCATCAGAACGGGGAACTTCATACCTTGCAACCGGGTTTTTGTCTGTTCCGATTCGGTTGCAGCAATTGCACTGTCAATCAACTCCATCGCTTTTTCAGTTTTGCCACTGCGAGCGGCGCTCATGATCTTTGCCATCAGCAAGTCCATCTTTTGCGACTCAGCAAATTCCTCGGCGAAGGCAGCGCGATCCCACTTGTCTTCAACGATCGCTGCAAGCGCTTTATCCATCGACATCGGATGTCCAATCCACTCGATCTTTTGATCTTTGCCGACGATGAAAGCACATGGAATTCCGTTTTGTCCGGCAGCCTCCATGTAGTCTTTACTTGCAGAACGGTCGGGGTCAGTCGTCAAGCAATACGCGCTAGTCAACTCGCGGTAAGTTTTGGGTTGGTCACCGCTTTCATCGGCGGCTTTTTCATCGCCTGATTTTTTTGCTCCTTGAGCGTTGTATTTGCGTCCAAGAAACTTGTCGACCGTTTCAACGTCTTCGTCGCTGATGCTGACGATCTGTACACCTTTGTCTGCGTACTTCTTTTGCGTTTCAACCAAGTGCGGCATGCTGGCGATGCAAGGCCCGCACCAAGTCGCCCAAAACTCGACGATGTAGACCTTACCTTTTGCAAATTCAGTAACTGGTTTGAACTTGCCGTTGCCATCTTGCACCCAATGCTCGATATCCAGAGCAGGAGCTTTTGAACCGATGGTAAGATCGTCACCAACAGCTTGCGAAGTTAAACCCGCGAACCCGACGCAGCCTACAAGGCTAGCCACGAAAGCGCGACGGAGAACTGTCTTTAAGTTGAACACTGGACGCTCCTCAATAAAGGACTGGAATACAAAGTTAAGACGATGCCTCAGACAATCTTCAGTTTAAGAGTTTTTGCAGCGGTTTGCACCTAATTGTTGGTTTATGATTGCAAAAAACAGGGTAGAAAAGTGCAGTAAGCATCCTGCGCTGCCAGCCCAGTCGAAATCATCAATTGTGAGCCGACGGCGCTAGTTTTGATGTTGTGCATATTGATTTGTGTGCCACTGGCTTGCCCCACAAAGTCCTGATTTATATTGGACTCTACGGGGCAAGGCCAGTGGAACGAAGTACGTGACTCTAACCGCCGTTACCGGTGCCAACGCTAACTCACTCGCCGTGAAAGTTGTCGAAGTTTGGACGCAAGTGAAAACCCAATCATTCAAATACATGTGTCACCGCGGTGGTTGATTTCTGTTTGGTAAGCGCCGCTAAGTGTGATGTTGATTACTTCGGCGACCATTATTCAGAACGCCCGGGCGTTGAAATGACTTAGTTAATTCGAACCAAGACGCTTCGTTACACTGGCCTTTCCCAATCGCATCCGGATTCCCGGATGCGATTGGGAAAGCCAGTGGCACACGAAATCGAAATACGCAACATCAAATGGCGTTAGCCGCGGGTGACCGAAGTGGTTGACATTCATCGCACATAGTTCATGCAACTAAAGTACGGCCGACGCGAATTGAAGTCCGGTCAGCGCGATTTGTTTGACATTGGGCAGTCATCCAACAATTGAAAAGTTACCTACTCCGTTCACCCGCGGCTAACGCCGACGGCTCACTTCATCAGCTTGCACGCCACTCAAAGAGGCATGTACTTAAGTCCAAGTAGACGCTCGAGCAACCATGCCGCACCGAGCACCAAGATTGAAACCGATAGGACCCCAAACACGGTTTCAGCTCGTTTACTTCTTTGCACCAACATCCACAAGGGCCATATCAACGCAACAATCGCCAGTTGCCCAAGTTCAACACCGACGTTGAAAGCCAACAAGCAGCGAGTTAGACCTTCGCGAGGAAGTTCAAGATCGCGCAGAACGTTCGCAAAACCGAATCCATGGATCAAGCCAAATGCGAATGTGAGTTTCCATCGTTCCCCAGAAGGCTTGCCAGGAGACTTGCCAGGAGACTTGCCAGGAGATTTGCGAAGCAAGTTTTCACATGCAACGTAAACGATCGTCGCTGCAATGCAGACTTCAACCAATCGGGCAGGAAGTGTGACCACTCCGGTGACCGCAAGTATGAGCGTAATCGTATGTGCAATGGTAAATGAGCTGACGATTTTCACTAACTGCCAGAATTTACTTGTGATTAGCAGCCCCAGTAAAAACAATATGTGGTCATAGCCGATCAAAATATGCTCAACGCCTAACCCAACAAAGGTTCCTAGCTGCGCCGACCATGACGGAGCGTAATCAGTAAAGTAAAGGAAGTCGGGTTCGAAGGAATCGTAGATAACTTCGTAAGGTGGTTTTCCTGGTTGTTCAAAAACACCTAGTACTTTGTGGCGATCGCCGAGCGTTTCGAAGACTTCGAATGTAAGACCAACGCTTTCGGGAATCTCGCGCGTCTTACGAACAAACGGAAACGAAACAACAGTTTGATTCCAGTCGATCTGAGCGACGCGAGTTTCCGATTCAGGCAGGCGCGCAGGCTCGAACTCCCCCAGGTCAATCGCATGTTCATTGACTTCCAGGACAACACGACTGCGGAGGTACTTTCGAAGCTCGCCTTCAGCCTCCTGGAACTCGTATCGCTCAACGTAACCGTCACGGTTCGTATCTAACGCCTTGATGCGAGAAAGCGACTCGAGGTCATATCTTAACTCGATCCGCAACTCGGGCTCTGAGATTTTGACGATCGCGTAACTGGTATCCGGAGTATGCGCAATCGTCGTACTGGTTATGGATGTTAAAAGTCCGACGAAAAGCGCTGGGACAGTTGGCCATCTACTCATTCACAGTGATCCACATCGGTGATACCCAGACCAATTCACCATCAGCTTGCTCGCCACGAACGTAATAGTAACTCGCCTTTCCCTTGGTGGGTTTGGGATCTGTCCATGAGAACTCGACGAGTTCAGTGCCGGGGCTAATGACGTTGACGTATTCATCGTCTTTGATGATGAGCACTTTCTTAAAGGGAGCCGTTCCAATGAGCTTGATGTGCAGTTCAGGAGGCGCGGCGGTGCTGAACTCTTCGCCCAACATGTGATCAACTCCCTTCGAATCTTTGCAGTTGACTTCCGCGATAATGTTGTCAGTCGCTGCATAGACCCGGCGTTTCTGCATCCCTTCGAAGATTGCTTCGCGTGAAGCGTTTTTGGCATAAACGAGTGCATAACTGATATGCGTTGAACGATGGTCGCTGCTGGACTGAAACGCGAGGCGATACCCCTTGAGCAATGCCAAGTTTACAAAGCCTTTGGGTTCCCAGCCACCGATCGAATCGCTCGCCTGCGGTGCTCGCGGCGCATCGGGACGCTCGTAATTTTGACGAGCACCTTGATAGATCTCGACGAACGGCTCTACCACAGGATCATTGTCGCGCCAGTCTGTACCCATGCTTGTTGCAGACGTATGGGATGCGCAGATCCCGCCGAACTGGTGCAGGTACTTGTAAAGCATCTGCGTATCAGGAGCGGATTTGAAATCGTCTCGATCCGATATCGGCAATCGGGGAAGTGTGCGTACGCCACGATAAGGAAAAATAACGTTCCGATGACCTTCGGGGTACTTTACGCTTCGTTCGTACGTAAACAGCGGGTCGAATTTGCCTGGCATGTGAAACACGTCCGTTGTCTTTTGAGTTAGCCACCAAGTGTATTCACGTCCATTGCCATTATCGTGGTCGCCGTTGCCGATCCAATCCATCGCAGCCACATCGACTGCGTAACGCCACATATCTTCCAGCGCTCCGTCCCCTCCACCGTCGCCACTGATCTCGGTGTGACGATGAAACTCACCGCGCCGGATTTGCAGTTCCTCTGAGTTGAGCGTTAGACGAAATTCTCGGCAGCGGGCAATCTCGGCACGCTCTTTGGTAACCGCTTCCGATAGACTTCGGCCTGTTACTAAGTTGGCCTTCGCGGGTACTAGCTCTGGCGTCTTAGCATCACCAGGACTGTTCAACACGCTCATGTAGAGATCGTTAATAAACGGATCTCCACCATCTCCCATGTCATTGTTACCGCCTTGCCCGCGAGCAATCTGACGGTCTTGACGATGATCGGTCGAATGAACAGCAACTAAGCCGTTTCCTTGCGGTGCGACCGTTGGCGAGTTGTACAGCAAGTTGTCGGTGTGAGGCAGCAGTACCGGACCGGTCCAAGCCGTTCCGGAATACACTGACGCAAATTCAAACCAAACGGTGCCCAGCGGTGAACGAAAATCGGGCTGACGAGTGCGTACAAGCATCCAGATGCGGCCTTGGTTATCGCAAGTGATCCGCGACAAGTTGTTAAACGAATTGTTAGCTGCTGTTTCGGCTTCTTCGCCCGCTTGCCGCGTCTCTGCTTCGGGTTCCGGAGAACGAACACGATTGCGAACTAAACCGCGTCGCCGGCTAAGATTCGGCAAGACACTATTAAAGGAGGCGGAGGGAACTTTCCACTGGTCGCCGTCGAGCACCCGTAGTCCAACGGTGCGATCTTGATAGAGTGGAATGCCTTGACCTTGAACGAGTGCGCCCCAGTTCTTACCCCACGTCGAACCGCTCTGTTCCCACGCACACCATAACCGATTTTGTTGGTCATAGCATAGGGCGGGTCGCGCCTGATGATCATCAGTCTCGGCAACTGCTTGAGCAGCGAGAGGTTTGCCATCTGAAGCAAATCTCCGCAGCCAGATGTCGTAGTCGCCCTTGTCGTACGTGTCCCAAGCAATAGCGAGCTCACCCGAGGTGCTCGATGCAATTGCGGGTGACCAGCAGCTACCACCCGGGCTGACTTGGAATTCGTCGGACCAACCGCTGTCGGTTTGATGCCGCGATACGATGCCAAGCGATCCGTTACGAGCCGCTTGCCATGCAATCCAGACTTTGCCGGACCTGTCGGTCGTAGCTACTGGAAAATTATCCGTTCCAGCGTCCTTGGATAGCTGAATTGGTTCCGAGAGTTTTCCATCATTGTACTTACGAGCCCAAATGTCAAAGTTGTGCGCGAGGCCCGCGTGCTGCGCCGCTGACCAAACGACCCAGGTCGCGCCGCTGCCATCGACGGCGGCCGCGCACTTGTAAACATCTTGCACCGCCTCTGTTATAGCGATCGGATCGGACCAAGATGCATTGCGTCCGAGTCGCAGCCATACCTGATCACCACCCACCGGTAACTTAAGATAGCTCAAATCGCTGGGCTCTTTCGTAAACGATCGCGCTTGTTGGTCGCGATCCAAACCCGGGGTGAAAGAAACGAATGCAAGTGCCAGCGAACCATCAGGGGCGGCTGCAATCGACGGGTGGTCGTCATCGGTTGGAGTATTAGCAATTGGCAGCGTCGATGCAGTACGTTCGATTTCAACTCGCTTGTCCAGTCGATCGATCACCGTTCCCAGCGACAGCTCATTGATCGTGAAATCAAACTTGCCTTGAACCGTGTCCACAGAGATCTTCGTTGAAGCGCTCGCGCCATCGAGCGCTAGCAGCACGCCGTTATCAAAAACAGGTGCGTTGTTATTGTTGTTAGCTTGCGGGCGATTAGGGTTATTGGTTCTCCGCGCGGCCCCTTTACGCGTTTTGGCCTTCCATGATTTGAGGTCAACGACTTTGTCAGGATTCTGAAAACGCCAACCGTCGATTTTTAGGACCTTTCCTTCACTTGTTTCGACTGAACCATCCCAATCAGCTACTTTTGTATCACCTACCCCAAAGCGGATCCGAACTCCGATTTGTTCGGCGCAAGCCGCTTGTTCAATGAAACTCAGGGTCGTGATCACAAGCAGCAACGACCAATATCGTTTGAAGCAATACATGAGGGCGATCTTCATGGGAGAGGAATGAAGGGAAGTTTGGCGGGAGGCTTAATTGCAATTGTAACGCATAAAATCAGTCGCCTCGACAGATTACACGAATTGCCTGGGCATTTCAATTTGCCAGCGCCCCTTTCCTGTAGCTGTGACCGAGTAAGTCGCAGTGAGCCGTCGGCGTTAGCCGCGGGTGAACGGAGTGGGCGACTCAATATGCTCCGTGACAGTCAAACGTCGGTAGTTTCGAGGCGGGAGGCTTTGCTTTGGAAAGGCTACTGGACTTTCAAGTCCTCTACTGCGTTCACCCGCGGCTAGCGCCGTTGTCTTTACCCTTAATTCGTTGCCCGTAATCGTGCTCGTGCTCAATGAAATGGTGCTCGTGCTCGTGCTCGAAAGGCCCTGACCGGTCGAGCACGAGCACGAGCACCTTCCTGCGGACTGAGCACGAGTAAGAAAACGTTAGGTTTCCCTATAGTGGCGCAAAAAGTAGTGGGTAAAGTCCAGGCTAGCTAGCGCCGTCGGCTCACGTCTCGGTACGCTCGGTATGCACTGCAGGATTTTTTGAGGCCTGCATTCAGTTGAATGTTCTTCACGGCCGCAGACCTGATCCAACTTCGACTATAAAACCAATTCGAACCGTAAGCCAGGAAGTAGCGCATCGTCGTAGAGTCCACCTGGCTGGGAGATGAACTGTACGTCTGGTTGCACAGTAAAATATGGCGAGAAGCGATACTTGTAAAAGACTTCGATGGCGGTTTCATGGCGTCCTTGGAAATTGCCATTGAAATCCGCTATCTGCTTTAGGCCTGAACTAAAGATCGCATTGGCCACACCGACTCCAACGTAATCTTCATCCCGTTCGGGCAGTAAGCCTTTATAAACCAAGCCGCCGCCATAATAGTCACCAATGAGGTTGCGATTCGAAGGGGCCCAACCGAATTGGAAAAACGCACCGAGACCTTGATCGTCATCGGAGTCTCCTTCCTTCCAAAGCATTTGATCAGCGATATACCACAGGCCATAGTTCTGCGTAAACGTGCGTGGGTTTTGAGGTGTCAGCTCAACGAATAAATCGTTGGCTGAATGCTGCCACATACCGAACCGCGATGTGTGAGGTAGATCGCCTCGAGCGCCGAACTGCGGTTTCCATTCGGCTTGGTAAAGGGAGATTGCACCGTTGTGGCCAACCGTGTCGAAACCCCAGCGGACACCCTGTGGACCATAAGCGGGCGTGCCATCGTAGACGCCGAACCCGAGAGTGAGTTCGTCGGTCATATGAGCGAATGCGGCTAAGCCCACTGATTGACTCGGGAAAGACGGCAGCAGGATGTTGGGAGGAAAACCAAACGATGAATTGATGAACTCACCACCTAAGTCACTCAGCGCAAAGTCGGCATTCGAATCTTGCTTACCAACTTTTACACGTAGGAGGTTGTCGATAAAGTTGTGCTCGTACCAGTATTCAGCGATGGCCGTGTATTGAGGTCGTGAGGTAGCACTGACTGTTGAGTCAAGGTTGCTGAACAACTGCACGTCGCCTACATCGGTCAGTGAAAGCGGCTTGCCGACTAAGTTCTGTCCGTAAACAAAGAAGCGACCGCCAGACCACATGTTCATACGTTCGGTATCAAGTATCGCTACCAAGTCGAAGTTGCTGCGGTAGTTCGTTGGATGGTTGTTATTCAGACCGCCTCGAGCTTTGTTGAACGTCTCACCAGTGTAGATGTATTCGATGGTTAGCCCGCCATCATGCAGCTCATGCGGCAAAAAGCGGAGCAGACCGGGATCGACTGCTGCGTCAGTTGATTCATCGCCTGATTCTTCCCCCCCATCGGACTTTTGCTCACCGGGCGGTAACAGTCCGCGAGCTGGTCGACCAGGCATGGGCAAATTGCTGCTCCGTCGGATCGTGGATGCAGCCGCTGGGCTGGGCGCATGTGATTCTCGGTTTGGTTGGGCTTCTTTGGGCCGCGAGAACTCAGACTTGGGCGCGACTCGACCAGGATGTTGAGGGAGCGGCAACGTCGGTAGGTCGGACTGTGGAGCCGACTCTGGCGTTTGTGCGAGTCCGCTGGTAACGAAAATGGCTAACGCAATGACAATTAGCGATGCGTTAAATGCATGCCGAAAAAAAGGACAAAAATGCATCCTTGCTGCCCCAACTCGAAAAAGTCATGTGTTGCTGACTGGCCAACCGCATTTTTGTGCAGTGGCGTACAGCGAATAACTGACGATTCTGTGGAGACGCAACTAGCCTAAGACTTCTTGTCCTTTGGTAGGGTTTCGTTTCCATGGGGCAAATTTCGAATCGCAATTCTGCGTCGCTTGGCAGAATGTGCAGTGACTTGTTTCGGAAGAGCAGGGGTTAAAGTGTAGATTTTGTTAGCAGGTAGGGGAAATCATCTACCCGGGTCTGCGGATTTTTCAGCTTTAGGCGAAATCAGCCAAATCTGAGGAGCGTTTGACAGCTACTCCGCCCGCTTTAGAATAGACTACATGTAAACGCTGACAAACGGTCCTGGCGGTACTCTCACGGTGAGGGTGACTGGCCTGCTTTCGCTGATTGTTGGCATCGCGAACTTGGGTACGAGATTTCGACCAGTTCTGCGAAGGCGATTGCTAGGAATTGGAACTGCTATGTTCGGCTTAGGAATTCAAGAACTTCTCGTTTTCATGGTAATCATGCTGCTAGTGTTTGGCAGTTCGCGATTACCGAGCTTGATGCGGAACTTGGGGCGAAGTGCCAACGAGTTCAAGGCAGGCATGCGCGATGGACCAAGCGAATCAGACAAGATTGAAAGCGATACGAAATTGTAATCGCTTTCGATGTATCTATTTCGCTTACTTCCAACTAGTCGCAGAGGGCTTGTGCCGCAATGTTTGGCTTAGGTTACCAAGAAATGATGGCCTTCGGGGTCATCGCCTTGATGCTCTTTGGTAGCAAATTGCCTGAAGTTGCTCGGAACTTCGGAGCCAGCTACCGCGAGCTTCGCAAACACTTGGATTCGTTTCAGCGTGAATTCCATAACTGGGAGCACTCTGAACCCGCGTCCAAAAAACCTGCGTTCACTCCAGAAGAAACTGAACGCATCGAACCCACGACGCCAAAGTTCATTCCGCCGCCACCGTCGGATGAAAATGAATAGGCGCATTTCGTAGCCTAGGCATCCTGCCTGGGATTAACTCACACGTAGCCTTGGCATTCTGACTGGGGAAATCCAAAACCCAGGCAGGATGCCTAGGCTACGAATCTTAATCATCCCCACTATCCATCGTCAGCAGCGCTTTTCTATTCGACCAAGCCGCATCGGCCTCACGCCAGAATTGAATGTGATCTTCGCCTAATCGCCAAGAGAAGAAAGCATCACGACCGACAATTGAAGCGGGGAACTCTATCCAGCCCTCTTCCGGTTGTCGTAGGAACACACCGAGTGATTCGAGCTCTTCGCGGAAATGCCAGATTTGGTCGTACTCTTCTTGCAAGTCCGCACGGCTCTCCGCAACTTCGTCATCGTAGACTTGGCCGGCTTTACGAGCACCTTTACGGAGAAGTCGATGCAGGTCCGTCCGTCGCCCGGTTACGGTTCGAAAAACGTCGCATATATCGCTGACGATCGATCGCACCAAGGGAAGCATGGCGTTGGCTTCTTCTAGTGTGAACCGCTTAAGCGTCTTTGTGGCTTCAGTGTTGTCTTTCATTTTCGCAGACTTTGCAGTTGGAAAATGGTTCGCTGTTCAAAAAACTTCCGCCGTGTACCAATCCGCCTTCTAATTATTTCGGTTCGCAGCAGAGCGTCCGAAACGAAAAATTGTCAAACTTCTCTAAAGGGCGATAATAATCAACAAATCTGTGTAAGTTCAGTGCAAAATCGGAAATTATTCCCAGGCCACATCTAATGCGGCAAATTTCGCACCCATTGCTACTCATTTTACGTCAAACTCGTATCCGGCGTTCGCTATTCTTACGACCGATTTCAGTTGGACAAGGTGTTCGACGTGGCTTTTGGAAAAGTAGATCGAACTCCGGTTGAATTGTATCGATGTGACTACCCATGAAGAGATTCGTAGTTCTGCAAATTGAATTGGGTTTTTCCGAAAAAGAAGTTGTTTGAGGCTGGATCAGTCCCCTAAACACCGCCGATACAAAGCGAAGCGGTTATGACGACTCAAACAAAAATTTTCTAGTGCTGGCACAATGGAAGCATTGAAATTGATTTCGAGAAACCAAACACTGCGAAAATCGGTACGTCAAACCGGTGCTGCGATTCTTCTAACGCTCGGCTGCTCCAATGCCTTTGCTCAACTGGGCGGCCCAATTCCTGGGAGCACCGAACCACCCAGTACTGCGAAATCACCGTCAACGCCTGCTAACAAACCCTGGATTGTCCGCGACCCCGGCACAGGTCGAGTCTTTCAGCAGCACTTGGTCCCGGTTACTGTCCCCGTAACCCGCTGGGAAGCTCGCACCGTCGACCAGACGGTTTACGAACCGCGAGTTGCAACTCAACTCCAACAAGTCTCGCAAACTACCTATGTCCCCAATACTCAATATGTGATGCAGCCCAAAGTGACCGGCTGGTGGAATCCGTTCAAGCAGCCAACGCAGGCCTATCAATACGTGCCGGTAACAAATTGGGTTCCACAGACTCAGCAGATCCCGCACCCGATCACAACGCAGCAGTGGGTTCCCAAGCAGCAAAAGTTCACTGTTTACCAGCCAGTTCAATCGACTGAGGTTCGCCAGCAGTTAGTCCAGACTGAGTTGCCCCAGCCTCAGTCAGCCCCCGCAGTGATTGCTTCCGGAACATCTCCACGGCAACCCTTATTTCGTTTGCCCATCCTTGCCCAACAGCGTGTATTACCCTGGGCTGCACCGAGCAGTGGAACCTATCCCAGCTCATACGCGGCTTCTGCCCCAATGACCTCTTATGCAACCCCAGGCTCTACATCTCCCTATTCGCCAGCTTTATCGAGTTGGAACGGAGTCAGTCAACAACCGACGTCAGCCTACTCGCCACCCGTGACTCCACCGCAGTACGCCACGACCGGCTTACGTCCCGTCAGTTTCCCTCGAAGCCAACTGGTTTTGCCCCCTCTTCCATTGCCTCGCTTTGCCTCGAGCCCCTATTCCGCACCATTGCGAACAACCACCAGCGTAGGGTCAACCGCCTCCCGCGACACGCTTCAGTCCGGAATGCAGCCGACTGTGTTGCGTTGAAAGCCGGTTTTTTCGGTTCCGTCCAAATAAAATCGGTGAAATCGTTGCCGAAGCGAAGAACCTCGGGTTAGGTCGCATTGTCAAAATAGCGTCGATCGACTACAACCAATCTCACTCGGGGTGTGGCGCAGCCTGGCTAGCGCATCTGGTTTGGGACCAGAGGGTCGTAGGTTCGAATCCTATCACCCCGACATTTGAAACCCTTGGAAGATTCACGTTTTCCAAGGGTTTTTTCGTTTCTTCTGCCGATAGAAGGGTTTGCGGATGCAGGCCAGAATGTGCCAATTCCTGCCGTTCCGTGCCGGATTCCCGGGCATTCTCCAAGGCCCGTGAAGAATCTAGGGCATTGGCCAAGGCCCAACTCGGAAGGCTCTCCACCGCTCCTGCTACGTCCATCTGGTCAGAATCCATGTAGTTTTGCGTTAGACGAATGTCGCTGTGTCTCATAGCCTCCTGTGCGATTCTCGGAGTCACGCCGGCGCTATTCAGCATGGTTGCAAACGTGTTTCTGGTGGAATGGACCACTAATCGTTTGCCCTTTGCATTCACCTTTTCGATAGAAGCTGCGACTAGATCGCGGTCTAGCACTCGGATTAGCTGGTCGGGCACCCGCAAAACGAAGTCATTGAGCGACAATTGACGCTCGGAGATGTGGATTTTCAGACGCTCTGCCACGTCCGATCTCAGGCGGACGGTCGAGCCCTTGCCAGCTTTCTCGTTCTCTGGGTCGAGCTGAATGAACGGCTTCGGTCCAAACTCAATTTCACGAACCTTGAGAGTCGCAAGTTCGTTCTGCCTTAAGCCAGTGGTCAGAAGAACCAAATAGATTAACTCGCGTTCCTTACCCGCCGCAGTCAGTTCGGCTACCGCTTCAGGCGATAGTTTTTGAACGCCACGCTCATAAGCGGCAGCCATGTCGCTGTATTTCAACGGTAACCGCTTCCAAGCTGTCCGCTTGCCGTTTGGGTCCAGCTTCACGATCTCACGTCCAAACTCAGCCACTGGACGCAGGCGTGCAACGTCCAGAAGTCTCGCCAATTCATCGGGAGTCATTGCCCGTCGCGGTTTCTTCTGCCTGCCGATGTCTAGCATGGGAAACTTAAGCAATGGGTTTTTGAGCATCCCCCGCCACGTAACTGCCCATCCGCAGAATGCCCTAAGGGCCGACACGTGCGAATTGATGGTCTTATGCGACCAATCGCGAGTGGATTTATTTGTCTTGGTGAGTTGCTTCGATACCCATATCTGAACCACTTCGCGATTAATGTCTCGCAGATTCTGGAAGCCACACTCTGCCACGATCAGCTTTAGTGATCTCGTTACGTCGACGATGTGGGCAGGGCTTATACGGGAACGCTTTCCCTGGCCTTTTTGATGGCTCAGATTCTCAAGGTAATCCGCAATTTGCTGTGCAATCGGCAATACCAATTGCTTTGAGCTATCTACCTCAAGCTGCGTGTAGATTCCCGCGTTTATCTTATCAACCTGCTTGGTAATCGACTTTAGCTTCGCTTCTGCCGAATCTCTGTCTCGGCATCCCGTCGCAACAGTCCTAACGATTCCTTCGGCGTCGCGGTATTGAGCGTACCACGTGTCCGACTGGTATCGGACGAACTTGGCTCCGTCTTTCACCACGAGCGTTCCTGACCGCTTGGCACCGTTGCGAGAGGTCCACTTAACGACAGTTCCGCGAATGGTGGCATTCGGTGGAAGCGTAGACGTATAGGTTTTGCGTTTAACGGACGGCATGATGCGGTAACTCAACTCGCTTAACTCAGAAAGAAAACGCACGGAAACCAAGTGAGTTATGCCTGGCTTTTTGGGAGCTACCCTATCCGTGTCCGTGAATATTAGCGCGACGTTGCTGACGGTCTAGTGCCACGGCAGTTCTTAGGGCAGCCATCGGAAATCCACTTTTCAATCTCGGATCGGCGGAATCGAGTTGAGCCCCCTACCTTAACCATTGCGGGCATATGTCCGCCGTCGTGCAGGCGATAGATAACACGAGTGCTGACCGACGCTAAAGCGGCAACCTCGGTAACCGTAAAGAACGCCGGGATGATAGTCGTAGTCTTCATTGTCCGAATCCTTTGTTGAGTTGATGGTTAATCGTTACTCAATACGACTAGATGAATTCGGAATTGTGTCACGGATTGGCGTGTACTGTCGCTCAAAGATTAGAAACTGTTTCCATTTTGGCGACTGTCGCCACTTTGAACCTAAACACCCACTCGCAAAACGGCATCTGGTGCCGTTTTACGTCCGCTCAAATACGCAACAGTTTCGCATTTGAGCGGATACGCTTGCACTTTCGTCAAATTGTCCAATTTGACGTACTATCAAATGTAAGTCTGTCTGACATTTGCGAGTTGTGACACTGTGTCGCAACTGGGGGGCCGTTGGTTTAAAAGAGCCGTTAAGTCGACGGTCGCTGCTGTGACTTTTCGGCGAGAATAGCTGAAATTCTACTCGCAATAGGAACCATCAGTTTCGACGGGACAAAGCCGATTTTATTACAAAGCGATGTTTCAATTCTTTCAAACCAAGAACATACAACGACTGACGGTTTCGACAGTCCCGTGTTGCATAACTCACCATACGGCAACCTTATCTCATCGGCGCCGAGTGCATTCGGTGAGAATGTTGATGTGATGCAAACCACAAAAACGTCGTCGCGATCAACTTGTATTACAAGCGATGGGCGTACTTTTCCGTTCTCGCCGCGGCGGTCCAGTACAAAGGCTTCAACAATCGAACCAACTCTAATTGAGGAATCCTTCACGCGGCAACTTTCTACTCAGGCCAGTCGCACATTGGCGTCCGGTACTCTTGTAGATCAGCAACCGATGGAAGAATTGGCATTAGCGCAAGTTCAGACTCTATGTCAAAGTCGCTAAGCGAAGACAGTCTCGCTTTGCTCAAGCACAACTGAAATTCGTCTAAATTCGAAATTTCGTATTCATGCTCGTATTTCAGAGTCGTTGATTCAATATCCTCGGCAAGCCTTAGATACTGTTCACAAACCGACTTAAGCCGGCTATCAAGTTCATAGTCGTAACAGTTAGGATCGTTTGCAATGTTCGACCTAAATGCCAAATCGATTTTTGACAGCATTCCATAAAGTTCGACCATGTCGCCAAGTAGGTCTTCTAAGTCGAAAATCTTCAAGGCGGCCTCGTGGTCAGCCTTCCACGCATCTTGCAGCTCTTGGCAGGCACGAAGCTTTGCACTAGCAATCTCAGGCGATCGTTGAAGAAGAGTCATTTTTCAAATATCTCAGATAGCACATGGGATACATACCGGGTACACCCCTAGTCTAGTTTATCCGCATTTCGGTATCTGCGCCTAAAGTCGATTTATCCGTTTTTCGCGCAAATCGGGCCTGCCGTGGGGGTTACGGTGCATGCTACGACCGCAACTGATGTCGACACTCCATGACTTGGCGGTCGCTGGGATTCGATTCTCAGTGTCAACCGCCGGGTTAGACTGAATTGGCACCAACTGAACCTGCGTTTTATTGACGCATGTCTACTCGGCCCGGGATTCAGGTTCCGTCAATTCCGCAAGCGTAGGCCCAAAACGGTTTAGGAAGTCCGCCGCTCCATCTGGGCTCAACCTGTTGATAAAGTCCGCAAGCGTATCGTTAGTGGGTCCAGTCGCTTGCAAGTAAATGACCTTTTGCGTCTCAGGCTTTACGGCTGTCAATGCAGCCAGCCTCGCACGGTCGATACTAATTAACGCGCTGCAGACTCGAACCAGCTCACGAGCGTTCAATGGAAGGTCCAAGGCTTCTGACAACTTCTTGACCACGCGACCGCGGGTCTCATTGTCCATCGGGTATCCTTCGACGACTGCCCGGCAGTTTAGACGCAAGTCCATCAATGTTTCCCGAACCAGTTTTTCAGTCGCAGGCATACCTTCCCCCAAAGCCCCCTGAATTTCACTTTCCAATTCGCCTTACTTGGTGTTTACCACGATTCATCCGCTGTAACGCCAGTCTGTCTTCCTCGTCTGATGGTACGTCGCCAGCAATCGAATATCTAACCCATGCTCCAAGCGACTTAGTGGGCTGAACATCGGAGTAAGAACCGCCAATTTGCAGCCAAGTATCGATCAGTGACGCTCGTCGGAAGGTCTCGGTAACCATGAGCGTACAGTGGATATGAGTCTGCCACTCCCCAGCTTTGTTTAAGTAATGCATTGATGCGAGCCCGCGAACAATTGAATCGAGACCGTTGAAGGTCCGCCCCTTTTTGTCCGTGGTTCTCTTCGTTCCCAACTCTTTCCAATAGGACCACAATAGAGCCGCCTCGGTTTTCCAGTCGGAGGTGGTGCGGATAGAGAGGGTGATACTGAACGGAGTTACGTTCGGGGGTAGCTTTCGTTTCAACCACGTTTTAGCTGAGCGCACCCGCTTTGAGACCCAATAGCGCCTACACTCAAGACATACAAACCTTCTACCGCAGGAACACTTCTGCTCTGCCGACGAAATGACGGTATGACTAGTAATAGATTGATGCGAAGACGCATCTTGTCCCCTCTCGGGCGACGGTGTAAGATCGGACATAGCAACCAAAACGCTGCCTGCTAAGCAGCACTCAAAGTTAGTCACACCCTAGACGCCAATCTAGGGTGTTGGCATTCTGAGACCGGCTCAGAATGTAGCGCATGTCCGTCGCACTAAGAACGCAAGTAACTCTAACATGCTACCGTGCACGGAAGCAAGTAGTGAGATTTAGACCTTGACCAGACTTAGGCCGAAATACTTGCAAAGAACATCAGCAGTCGAAATCGATAAGCGGCACTCTCTCCGCAGGAAACGACTCAATATTGAGTGATTTACACCCGACTCCTTAGCAACTGCGTAAACGGACTTACCACTGAGGTTAATCGACTCAAAAATAACCTGTTCTATCTGGGACATTAGCATTGCTTCTTTCATTTCGGGCATGTTTCAGACGTCATCTTAGACCGCCGTGCGGACGTTGTTTGTTGATTTCAAGTGTGATGTTGCGTACTGAAGCAAGTCGATTCTGGCTTCCGGACTAGTCCAGGTTATAAATGACCTAGTTCAAAAGTCTGATTCGTCCTGTTTGTTGAATCGCGAAACAAATGGGACTTCAGCAAGCCTAGCCGCTTCAATGTAAATGTTGTCTTGAATGCACATGATTGACTTTCGAACGGTGATGGTCGTTCCGTCAGTCTTCTTTAGCTCGACGTTCGTGTCATTAGCACTAACTAGGCGAGCTTCAACGCTGAACTTGCCTGTGGTGTCTTTCCATTCCCGAAGGGGCATCGATTCAGTCGGTGATTGCGTTGGAGTTACAATTCGCATGCTATCTACCGGCACATTTGCCTTAACAAATTTCTCCCACTTCTTATCCAGTGATGCAATGATCGGAATCGTCTTGCTTCCAGAAGCTGTTTCATACGTCAATGTGTCGGTGCATATGAAAAACTGTCTCTTGGTTAGTATATCCTTGCCCTCTTTCAGTGTTGCGGTTCCATCTGGATACCATACAACGCACCGCTGTGACTGTAGCCATCGTTTTGCAGATTCCGACTTTGGGTTCATCCATGCCACTTCAGCCGCTGGTTTTGGATTGGGAGGTAATATGCGAACGTATCCATGGAACTCGTCGGGGCCGGTTATTTGGGAGACTTCAAGCGAAGCAATTGAGTAAACCACCCCTGGCCTAACTTCCGAACTGTGCTCAATTGGGTTTAGCTCTTGCTCCACTTGTAGCCACTTTACTGTTGCGGTATTTGGTTTCATTGACTCTAGTTTTGCGATTCGCAGCCGTAGTTCTTCCTTTCGCACAGCCTTTTCACGGGACGTTTTAAATGGCCTTCCTTTCCCAGTTTCGGATTGGTCAGTATTTATAAGCTCGGTCTTGAGTTCGGTTATTTGCTTTTTCCTAGCATCTTCAAACTCTCGGATTCGCTCTGACACAAAATACTCAGCCCTCAAGTACCCATTCTTGAGCATCATGAAGAACACTTCGTCAATCGCTCTCAGATTCTGCTCAGTTTTCTTTTTGTCATCCGCTGGCGGTATGTCAGAATCCTGAGAGACTGCCGCGTTTGAGCTAAAGACAGTAAGCCCCATGACACAGATCATCACAAGGCGTATGAGCAGAGCGTCTTTAGTCATAGTTCTTGGTTCCAATTTCTAGAGAGGTTTGATTATGTTCGTCTGGGTTTTGGATCATCCGCTAGCCACCGTCAATTCTGCTCAGTCTTCGATTCAAAGTCCGCCAGTTCTTTCAGAGCCAGAAGAAACGACGGTGTTGGTAAATGGTGTCGAAATTGAGGTAACTTGGTATCGGTTTCTTCCTCGTTGAAACTGATGATTGGCGCGAGTTGGTGACCTTCGAGCATCTTCAATAGCTTTGCGAACGAGTTGAATTGGCCGATGTTCAGATGGGTCAATCCCAATTCGACGGCGACTCGTTCAGCTACTTCAACCGAGTTGAATATCGGTAGTCTTCCTCCAAATGAAGCCGGTTTGTACTCTTGAAAGAGCATGCAGACCGGTAGGGTAATGTCTATTTTTTCTGGGGTGTTCAATCTCGATTCCTTTGCATTCCAGTCGCAAGGGGTGCATATATGTTGCATTTCGGCTGAATCGTACCACCCGGAATTGGCATGGTGCAAGCATGATTTAGTCGCAGAATGCTAGTTTTGCGTAACATAGTCGGGTCAAAACTTCTCAAGTGTATCTGCGTCAGTCGGCTTTCGATCGCTCTCTTCTGCCGTCGTTGTCGTAGTTTTGAAGCCTCCATGTGGATCGCCAAAGATGATTCGCATTCCGGCTTCGAGTTCTGCTTTTGAACTGACCCTCCATCGCCATAGCCCACACTTAACGACGATCAGCCAGCCGTCATCTACTGGGATCGGTCGAACTATCATCAGGTCGGGTTCTTCGGCTTTAATCTCTCGCGCAAGTGCGATCGCTGATTCTCTGCTCAGGCTCATGGCATGGCTCCGGTTTTTTGGATGAGATATCAATCGCAACTAAGAATCGGCCATTTTCGCAGGGTGGCCGGGGTGGTTGCGATTCTTTGATCGCAACTAGCAACTGGCAAGCTGTCTGATTAGAGTTGGACACTCGATTCCAATTCTAAAAAAAACGCCTCGCTGC
>JANODD010000411.1:0-20679 GCA_031412515.1 Planctomycetia bacterium
GCTTAGGAATGAACTTGAAAACGCGGATTTACAGGTGATTTATCAGCCGGAAGGCGTTAGCCTCCGGTTCAATACACAACCGGCGGCTAACGCCTTCCGGCTGATAAGACTACAACACCGTAATGACCAGCTTCAGTTCAAATTCCTAAGCGGGACGCTCTCGTTAGCGTCCGGAGCGTCCGGTTGTGTCATGAACCGGAGGCTAACGCCAGGAAGTCATGTCGAACTTTCCTCTATGGATTCAACACTTGCTCCGCCAGAATTGGCTCAGCGCGCATCAGAGAGCCGTTGGCTCGCTGTAACTCAAAGTAGGCAAGGGCATGAGTTGCGCTCGCGTTAAGAAACGCCAACTCAGCTGTTGCAACTCGTTCTTGTGTTGACAGCAGATCTTCAAGATACAGTAGGCCCACGTTATCGCCATCAAGCAGAAGTTCAGCTCGGCTCTTTAAAACACTCAGTTCGCGATCGACCAACTTCATCGCTTGCGCGGTCGCTTCTCGTTGTTGGGTTGCATTAGCAACGTTGTGGCAAGCGTTCCGAATCTCCAAGGCCACATTCGAAACCACGGTTTCAAAATCTTTTTGAAAACGAACCAGTCGCATCTGAGTTTGCCGCAAGTTGGCTCTAGCAACTCGATTTCCAACGGGCAACGCATAGGCCACGCCGACGCCATAAGTCGGATTGCTGAAGTTAAACTGGTCATCAAATGCACTTCCCAAGCTATTATTACCACGCAGTCCCTTGTTTGAAACGGACATTGTCAATCCGAGTAGCGGTAGCAACTGATTTCGGGCAACTCCCTGCTCAATCGATGTCCGCTTGATGACTTGCAGGGACTGGCGAACTTCTGGTCGGTATTGCAAACCGAGTTGCAATTCAAGGTCCATATCCACCGTCCGCGATGGTCCAACCATGCTGCTGGTCGGTATCACTTCCGTGTTCACGTTCTCACGAAAGTACTGACCGAACATCAGTCGCAGCAGTTTTTCTTGAGCCAAAACGACGGTGTATTCAGAACGCAAGAGGGCGGCGCGCCGCGCGCCGAGTGTGGCCTCGGAACGCGCGGACTGCACCGGACCAATATCCAAATGAACTCGATTGGAAACCACCGTCGCTGTTTCCAAGGCTCGATCATGCGATCGTTTGAGGATCACGAATTGACCACGAGCGGCTGCCAGGTCCCAATAGGACTGAATCACATTCAAAATATGAGCCTGCAGGCCACCGATGAATTGTTCCTGTGAAGCGGCTGCGTTGACGAACGCAATGTTGATGCGACTGCGCGTTGTCAGCAGGCCGGCGCCTTGCAATAAGGGTTGTTGAAAATCCAGGGCGAGCCGCGAGCTGGCTTGATTCTGCGGATTGAAGAACTGTGAATTCGAATCGGCGAATCCGAGATCTTGCCCCAGTTTTACATTACCACCGAGCGAATTGCGTTTGGTCACCCCAAGAGTATTGGCCAGCGTATGATTCTCAAGCCGAGCGAAAACACCGTCGAGGTTACTGCTGACAGGCACATTTTTTTCATCCCAGCTGGACTGAATGAAGTTAGCCCAATCGAAGCCCGCCTGCTGCTTGGTAATCTCAGCTTGGGCGATACCTACGTCAGCTCGCAGAACCTCAATCTCTGGTGAGAACTGGACAGCGGTATAAATTGCGTCTTGCAAATCCAAGTCGGTTTGCGATCCGTAACGCAACATGGCGAATTGAATTTGACCCAGCCACTGCGGAGTATCGACGGACTGCATCTGCATTAAGTTGGTTTGCGGGCTGTTGATCGATTTCAATAGCGTTTCAACGGCTTGTTTTTCACGTTCCGCAGCAGTCGGCTGTGACGACGAAAATCGCTCGGTTACAGGAGCAAGCGTCGGGTTACCAGCCAACTGTTCGTCGACTTCGGTCAAGCCGAGGCCATCGAGCGAATGCGAAATCATTTTGATTGCAATCGCGGTTTTCGTGGATGGTACCTCGGTCGACTCAGCGAACATGCCGCGAATTGACTCAAGGTTGACTTCTGGCAGTGCGGAATAGTCGCCGAGCATTTCGAGAGACTTTGGCGCCAAGTCAGCAAAAACAAGCTCGACGCTCTCCGGATCGACGGTCGCCGCTCCCACTAATGCAACCGGTAAAACGGGTAGAGTCACTTGGGAGGAAGGACTTTGTGCTGAATCCAATGCCAATGGAGAGCTACTGAGTTGCGTTGATTCGTCTTGCCGCGATGTATCTTTGGACTCGGTCGACACTTTTGTAGGTGACAAGCCAGCATTGACGGGTGCCGCCTTAACCGTAGTCCCCACGAAGGTGGATATTGGATATTCTTTTCCAGCGATTCGAACAACCTTTGGAGGTTCAGCGCTAGCAATAAGCCGCGGTTCTAGCAGCCAAAAGATGACGCTCGCTGCAGCACAAAACATCCATTGGATGCGTGCACCGTTTTCGCGTTTTAGGCCGTTCATATGCGACATAATATCCTTTGCTCAAAACTCCAAGCGATCGCTCGGACTGGCAATTCACTTTGAACATCGAACAACTCGGGTAACTAAAACAGCGATTGTGCTCGAAATGCCATCTGATCCAGATGTGCCGTTCTTAACAGTCTTATCAGGCAACCTGTGACGGTATCGTAGACTTTTAGCGATGAGTATTTCCCGAACGTGTCCGCGAGGGGTACTTTGTTGGCCACGGCTCTGTTAAGAAGCTAGCACCGTGTGCTTAAAAAACAGGCAGAAAAAACACGGTGCATGCAGGTGTAAAATAACGGGCCAATTTTCCGCAATTGTTAATGGGAAAGAAAGGCCCTTTACGCTGATTCGACGGCGGCGTCTCGAACGCACTAACTTTCAGTGGTTAATGATTGCTTTTCTTGAGGTCCGGCGAATTTGATTGGCCCACTGATTGCTTTAGTCGGATCTTGTGAAGAGTTTGCGATGAGCGTTAAGTACCAATGATTGCTCAGCCAATCTGTTCTGAAAGGGGGCCATTATCGAGGGTAAAAACAATTGATCTCGCGTAACGGGTATCGAACCCGCGCAGGGACTTTCAAAGTTGGAGAGGAGCTTTGGGAGTGTCGGTGCTTGTTCGGTACCCGTTTTATTTTCTTAGTGGGGTATGCTTCCTAGCCATCTTTTGTAGGCAGCGATCTAATGCATTCAGCGTACTTTATATTCAGCATGCCCCTATCGCGAACGCTGTGAAGCATTTTGGCAAGCATATGGTAGCTGGTTTCGTGAGAAACCAGTCCCTCCGGCTCCCCGTCTACTGAAGCTGGTTTTGTAAGAAACCGGGCGCACCGGTTACTGTTGTACTGCAGCCGGTTTCTCACGAAACCAGCTACCTTGCGAAGGGAATTGCTTCACTGCGTTGCCCATAGCCTTGCCGTATGTGGCACGCTCGACGTCACTTGCATTTAAGTCAGGTAGCTTGAACTACCCCACCGCTGACTTGGAATTGGTCTGCACGAAAGATTTCCAACTTGCATAGCGAGGATCTTCCAGGGGCACAACCATGGCCGGATTACTGTGCGGTTTAGCAGGTTGCTTGAGCAACTTCATACCCGCTTGGCTAGGTGTTCGGCCACCCTTTCGCGAATTGCATTGCATGCAACTGCAAACGATATTCTCCCAAGTGGTTCTTCCGCCAAGCGAGCGGGGCAGGACGTGGTCCAGACTCAACTGGCTGTGCGGCCGCATTTGACCACAGTATTGACAGCGATGGTCATCGCGAGCGAAAAGATTCTTGCGATTGAAACGTACCGTGCATTTAGGCATTCGGTCGTATCGCGTCAGGCGCAAAATCCTTGGCACTTGGACATCGAATTGGACGGCTCGAATGTAGTCTTCGTCGGGTTGCTTTTCGAGTGCATGCAATTGAGAAATTTCGCACCATGCATCAAATTCGTAGCTAGTGTATACGCCCGAGTCAATCGTAATAACTTCGGCACAGCCGCGATACAGGAGCGTCATCGCGCGTCGGACATTGATCACGCGGATCGCCATGTAGTAACGATTCAGCACCAGTACGTTGCATTCGAGCGCACTTTCCGACATCTGCTTTGCTCCACAATCCTCGTTCGACTATTGAAGGTGACCGGACGGTCTGCGTTATTCTATCCACCTGACAGCCCGGAAACTAGCAAGCATATGACTTGCCGATCGGAGTAGCCGCAACAATTGAAACAATTGTGCGACACTAACGGGCCGTCCAGCCGCCGTCGACCGAGAGTAGACTGCCGGTGGTGTAGCTGCTGGCGGGGCTGGAAAGGTAGATGGCTGCCCCCTGGATTTCTTCCAAGTTGGCCCAGCGATCCAAGGCGGTCGCGCCGACTATAAAACGCCGTGCCTCTTCGCTGTCTTTGATCGATTCGTTGATCTCCGTTAGAAAGGGCCCAGGACAAATCGCGTTGCAAGTAATGTTGAATGGCGCCAGTTCGAGACCGAGCGTGCGAGTCATCTGGACGACTGCACCCTTGCTGCTCGCGTAGGGTGTTCGATTCGCTAAGCCAACAACACCCAAAGCGCTGGCAAGATTGACGATCCGACCGTATTTCGATTTCTTCATAATTGGAATGACAGCTCGGCACGCGTTCCAAGTGCCATAAACATTGGTCTTCATGACTGTATCAAACTGGTCAGGAGTGACCTCATCTATGGGGCCGCGAATATTGATGCCTGCGCTGTTGATCAAAATGTCGATGCGCCGCCAGCGGATCATGGCGATTTGAATCGTACGCTCAAGCGATACCGGATCGTTTACGTCGGCCGCGTGCCCGACAGCATCCACTTCGTAATGGTCAGCTATTTCTTGAGCCGCTTCAATCGCTTGATTTGCACTGCGACTGACCAACATGACTCGAGCACCTGCCGAAGCCAAGCCCGCGGCCATGGCTAGCCCAAGCCCTTTGGAACCCCCGGTGATAATTGCGGTTTGACCATCAAGTCGAAATTGTTTAATACCAGGAAAGTCGACTTGCGGTGCTGACATGGATGTGCCTTCAATTTCGGAAGTTCAAGTTTGATTGTGATTTATTGCTTTAACACAATTTAACTTTGGGGTTGGTCGCGCTTCGAACTAAGTTTACCCGTTCAGTTTTAGTGTGCCACTGGCTTTACTAAGTGTATCCGGGCCTCCGGATGCAGTTAGGAAAAGGCCAGTGAATCGGAGCAGGTAAGCTCAGTTATGGTGGTTCGCCCCCAACTCTAACCCACGCTACATGAAAGTTGCCGGAGTATTGTTGTTACATAGCCGCAACGTTCTGCAATCGGTTGAATCCAATCCGGGAAATTGGTTTGCATGGCTAAGCGCGACAGTTCATGAAGTTTACTACTTCGACCTCCGTTGTCCAAACTGTCCAGACATTGGCTCGACGGTTGTGGCTCGAACTCAAGCACTTCGGCACACTGGCTTTGCATTGCCTTATGGCTGATCGCCATAAGGCAATGCAAGCCAGTGGCACACGAAACCAAAACTCCAACCCCAAAATCTAAGCTGGACAAAGCACTAGCTTAGATCTTCGATCGTATAGAGTATCCGGTCTACGATTGCGTCTGTTGTGGCAGGATTGAAAAATACAGCCTTCCAAGCCGGAATCTCAATGCCGTGTGGATTGTAACCATAATTAGTTGTAAATCCGAGCTTTGGGTCGATCGATGGATCAATCATTTTTTCTCGTTTCTCAAACATTCGCCGCACTTCGCCGAAGTAACGCGTGCGTTGCTCCTCAGTCAAAGTCCCAGCCTGCAAACGTTCGAAAATCTCATTCCCATTGCGTCCCTTGGGCAATACCCACCAATTCACGCTCGCACCAACAGTGCCAATATTCAATACCCGACAAAAATCGAGCTTCAACAAGCCCTGCTTCAATCGTTCCGCCAGTTCGATGCTGCGGGCAGTTAGCATTTGCCAACCCGTCAAGCCGATACTGTTGAGCGAAGCCATTACACAGTACGGACCAATCGCTGGTCGTGAACATTCAAGAGTAAAAAGTGCAGGGTCGCGGCGCGCGTCGGCTTCGGAAAAGTAAGGCGTTTCGTGTACAGACCGAGAAAGGTACTTTAAGTCTTCGCGACGATTAACGATAAACGCGCTCGACGGATAATGCCCACGACCCATCTTATGAAAATCAAGCGTAACGCTGTCGGCGTGTTGAAGCCCAAGGCAATGCTTTTGAATCTGAGTAATAACTGGAAGCAACTGTGAAGTGAATTTCAGCGGATTCGAATCGGCCTTGTATTCGGTCAAAAAGGTAAGCGCCCAGCCTACGGCTGCATCGACGTGTAGCTGCGGAACTGGCTGCGAATACTTGGCTGCAACCTCCTCGATCACTTTGCGTATTCCAGCTACATCGTCCAATCCAAAGCCATCGGTCGTTCCAAAAGTTGCGATCACGTAGGCAACCAATGTCTGATGGCTGTAAAGTTCTTCTAGCCGCTCGGCGAGCAGATCTAATCGCATCGCCACGTTTTCATCGGTTGGGATTTCGACCAACTGCTTCGTTCCTATCCCACACCAACCGGCGACGGTGCGATTGGAATAATGACTAGCCGATGAACAGATCCCGACAACACGCTGTGATCCCAGGCCTTCGTGCATTGCTCCCGGGACAACTTTTTCAATGCCGATTCTGGCTCCGTACAAATTTGAAATCGTGCCGCCAATTGTAAAAACACCCCAAGGATCTTGGGTATGGTAGAAAATCAAATTGGCCAAAGCCGTAATGACTTTCACTTCCAGTTCGTTTGAGCGTTGACTGTAGCGATCCGTACAGAGGTTGGGGTTTTTTAGTAAACAAGCAAAGGCACCGATCAAGGATGCATGGTTCGCTGGTCCTCGGACGTTTTCAAGGTGCAGTGGACTGTTCCAACTGTCCGTTCCCCAAAAATACGGAAAGATCGCATCACGAGCGTCTTTTAAATTGCCAGGTAATAGATGGATCTCTGGATTCGCTTGGGCGGTCTCGTAGTTTTGCGACATGATCCGTGCCGGCGATTGAGCGTCTTCAGCGGCTGCGGCTGAAAGGAGTTCATCGACGACGGAGAGAATCGCCGCTTGATCCCACTCGAAGAAGGTTTCAATCAGCTTGCTATATTTTTCGCGGTCCACAGTGTCCACTTTCATTTATCGACAATCAAAATCATCATGTGAACCGTGCGAAACAAAACTTGCGACGGCGATGAATTTTTTAATTGCTACATTTTTGGAGGAAATTTCGGTGTTTCGACTAGACGGCAGAACGGCTTTGATCACCGGGGGCACTCAAGGTGTTGGAGCCGCGATTGCAGAGGCTCTCGCACAATCGGGATGTGACATTGTATTGCATGGACTTCGCGATGATGATGCCTCGCAGCAAACGAAAGCAAACTGTGAAGCGTTTGGCAGGAAAGTCGCTACGGTCTTTTGTGACTTGGCCGGGCCAACTGCCGAGTGCGTCAAGACGCTTTTCGACCAGGCAAACACTGCCAGCAACAACATTTCAATCTTGGTCAATAACGCGGGGACCTTTATCGACAAGCCGTTTCTTGAAATGGACGTGGCGACTTACGAACGCACGATGCGTTTGAACGTTGCGTCCGGCTACTTTTTGACACAAGCATTTGCACGTGACTGGGTGCAGCGAAAGGTCGCCGGCCGCGTGCTGTTCACAGGTTCGATCAACGGCGAATTGGCTGAGCCCGATCACACGGCTTATGACGCCACCAAAGGCGCGGTTCGAACGTTGGTCCGCAGCTTGTGTGTTTCGTTGGCTCCACATGGTATTCGAGTCAACGCGATCGCCCCCGGTTTGGTCGTGACGCCGTTAACAGCGCCGGTGCTGTCAAGCGATCCCGATGCGATGAAGTGGATGAAGCTGCATACGCCGAACCGCGAAGTTCCTGGACCTGAAGTCTGCGGAGCGGCTGCAGTGTTTTTACTGAGCGATGAAGCCCATCACGTTCACGGTCAAACGTTGTTAGTAGACGGTGGCATGAGCATATGGCAACAACCGGATTTGCCTGCAAGTGTACGCGGGCATTTATAATCGGACGGGTCAATGTTGTTGGGGAGCTGTTGGGGAGTTGTTGGGGACAAACAGATTAGGTCCAAATTGCTCGGGGTAAATGGTCCCAAGCTACGTTTTATCGATTATCCCGGGCCGCGCGGCTGACGTCTGGGAAGTCTGTAAAAAAGCCGTCTACTTTTTCGTCGGCGATTAAGAAGCGGTGAAGCTCTGCGACGGACTTGGACCACTTCGGTAGCTGGTCAATGCGGACCGTGTAAGGATGGACAGCAAGCTGCGCTTCATGAGCAGCCTTTACGAAGCCCGAAGATTCTACGCCGTCGCCGGGTGACGACTTGACGAGCCACTCGATGGACGGTCCGATTCCATCAGCATAAGTGGCGGTGTCTCGCAGAAATTCTGTCCAACCATCCTGGGAAAACTTAGCTGGGTCTCCGCCGGTCAGCTGAATCAATCGCAAATTACAGCCGGCCGCTTTAAGTCGTTTCAATTCATCGGCTTCAAAACACTGAATGAAGCAAGCGTCTGACTTGGTGCGGTAGCCATAATTGGCAAGAAGCAGGAGCAACTTGTCGCCCATCGGGTTACCGAATTGCTTTGCGTGCCATGCGGGAGCTTTGAGTTCAACGTAAATGCCGACTTGGCTATGGCGTGTCTTGTTCCAGCCTTGAATGAGCCGAATTTCGTCTTCGAGTCGCATGAGTCGTTGGTTGAACGAACCTGGAAAGCGATTTTCGAAAACTTGCTTGCCGTTACGATCGGTCCTTTCGTGGACAGTGAGCGATTGAATTTCAGGCCATGTGAAATCGGCAAAGTAGAATTTTCCATCGTCGCGAATTCGATCCTTAAAACTCTGCTCGACGTTGGTGGTCTCTTGCATCGTTATATCGTGTGTTACAACAAACACGCCGTCTTTCGATAGAACCACATCCTGTTCGACAAAGTCAGCACCTTGAGAAAGCGCAAGAACTTTCGCGCCCTCGGTGTGTTCCGGAAGATAGCCACTGGCACCGCGATGAGCGATGATGAGGGGCCGTGGATCCGGCTCAGCAGCAAGAGTTGGATTTGTCAAAATAGTGCTTGCCTGAGTGGTGAAAAACAGGACAGCAAGAGCCGCGTATTTGAGCCAAAGCATTGTTTTTTCTCGAAATTAATGTGGTCGATTGCGCGAAAGGCAAGGCATGCCCTGTAGCAGCTTAACCGAGGGACGAGTTCAGCAGTTTGTTCAGCGATTAATCTACCGTTAAGGTCTTAATTGCTGCACACTTATATAAACCAACGCTGTATTAGAGCGGCTAATGCGGCGGTGGGAAATTTGACAAACTTTAGATCTGTAAGCCTAAGAATGAGGTAGCCGTCGACTGGCGTGCAGTTAATAATAGGTTGACATCAAAACCCTGTGGCGTGCGTGGCGTAGATTGGCCAACTGCGTTTGCTCTAGGATTCTGATGCAAACCTACCACTGGTGGAATATTGGGCGTATGATACGCCTTAGCCGCGGAATTCCAGCCCAAGACAAGCACAGTACTCATTGATGCGGTTTTCCCCGTGTCCCACCGTACCATTTCCAATCCTAATACAGTGCGATCCGACGTTTTCGGCAAGCTAGTGCGGCTTGTGTTGCGATATCGATATGCACTTCGCAATTACACCTCCGGCCCGTGGCTCAGGAACTTTTTGATGGTTTCTGGCTTGAAATGTGCGGCCAATCATACTATTCGCGTGTTCTGCAGCCCAGCGCGGCCCATTTCAGCAGCTGATTTGCGGCAGATTTTTTTAATGCTTGCTTTCCTTTTGACCAATTGCGCGCCATTGCTAGCGCCCGCTCGATGGATTTTCAATGAATAGCTACAGCCTTGATTACATCGATGATTTGTATGTCCAGTACATTCGAGATCCGGGTAGTGTTTCGCCTGGTTGGAGGAAGTACTTTGAGGAATTTTCGTTAACTGCTAACGCGAGCGCTCAAGCTGCCGAAGCTGGCGGCGTAGCTGTGGCGCTTGCCGAAGACGACGACGAGATGCCGACCGCTCATGCGCGATCGATCCGCGACGAAGCGCTATGGCTAGCGAAGATGCAGGATCGGGTCGATCAGTTGGTTCGCGAATATCGCGTCCGCGGTCACTTGATGGCGCAGTTGGATCCACTTGGGATTCAGCGAGAACATCATCCACCAGAGTTGGATCCCGAGTCGTACGGGCTGAGCAGCGCGGATCTCGAACGCCCATTTAGTTGCGAGAATTTGCAGTATGTTGATGGCCGCTCGCTTGGGGCGATTCTTGCCAAATTGCGAGCCACTTATTGCCGCAGCATCGGTGCACAGTTCATGCACATCGACAACCGCACTATCCGCGATTGGTTGCAGCGCCGGATGGAGAGCTGTGAAAATCGACTGGATTTGTCGCGTGAGGTTCAAGTGCGAATTTATACGCGGCTGGCTGATGCCGCGATTTTTGAAGAATTCGTTCGCAAGAAATTTGTTGGCGCGAAAACCTTTTCACTTGAAGGTGCTGAAAGTCTAATTCCGCTGCTGGATCTGGCGCTTGAGAAGGCTGGTCAACACAATGTGTCGGGCGTCGTGATGGCCATGGCCCATCGCGGTCGTTTGAATGTGCTCGCAAATGTTCTGGGCAAACGGGCTCAAAGTATTTTTTGGTCTTTTGATGATCCTCGCCCTGACATGCATCGCGGCACGGGCGACGTTCGCTATCACTTGGGATACAGCAGTGATTGGACAACTTCGACGGGTGCCAAAGTTCATATCTCGTTGTGTTTCAACCCAAGTCACTTGGAGTTCGTGAACACGGTTGCGCAGGGACGTTG
Source organism: Planctomycetia bacterium (assembly GCA_031412515.1). Taxonomy (GTDB): domain Bacteria; phylum Planctomycetota; class Planctomycetia; order Pirellulales; family Pirellulaceae; genus Aureliella. The sequence goes on from JANODD010000411.1 coordinate 10,817, forward strand.
TCGTGCCAAGCAAGATCGAGCCGGCGATGAACGTCACGCTGAAACCATGACGATTCTGATTCACGGTGATGCATCTTTCGCAGGCGAAGGTGTCGTTCAAGAGACGTTGAACATGAGCCAACTGCCCGGATATACCACTGGCGGTACATTGCACGTGATTATCAATAATCAAGTTGGCTTTACGACGGAATCCGCCGAGGCGCGGTCGTGCACTTATGCGACCGACGTTGCAAAAATGCTGCAAATTCCAATTTTCCATGTGAACGGAGAAGATCCAGAAGCGGTCGCGCAAGTTGTGAACTTGGCAATGGACTTCCGCCGGGAGTTCAAGCGTGATGTCGTGATCGACATGTACGCTTATCGGCGCTGGGGCCACAACGAAGGGGACGAACCTCGGTTTACTCAGCCGAAAATGTACAAAGTGATCGATGAACGTAAGAACGTACGCGAAAGCTACTTGGAGCGACTGCTCGAAATGGGCGGTAAGATTACACGGCAAGAAGCAGACGGCATTGCTGAAGTGCGTCAGAACAAACTGGAACGCGAATTCGAAGCGGCTCAGAAAGAGGAGTATGTCTCGGACTTGCAGACGTTGGGTGGTCATTGGTCCGGTTACTTTGGAGGCCCTGAGCCGGCAGGTGACAATCCGGTGACTGCGCTCACTCAAGAGAACGCGGTCGGTTTGCTTAACAAACTTTCGACCATTCCAGCCGACTTTAATGTCAATCGCAAGCTCGTCAAATTCCTGAAGGATCGGGCCGATATGGCCGCTGGTCAAAAGTCGCTGGATTGGGCTAGTGGCGAAGCACTTGCAATTGGCAGTCTTCTCACTGAGGGGCATCCTGTTCGATTTAGCGGTCAAGACAGTGAGCGCGGCACGTTTAGCCAACGTCACGCAGTGTTGCATGATTCGGTGACCAATCAAAAGCACACACCGCTGAAGTTGCTCGATCCGAATCAAGCCCGTTTGGAAATCATCAATAGTCCTCTGTGCGAAGCCGGCGTACTTGGATTCGAATACGGCTATTCGCTCGATTGTCCTGAAGGTTTAGTGGTCTGGGAGGCTCAGTTTGGCGACTTCTGGAACGTGGCCCAGGTCATTGTCGATCAGTTCATCGCCAGCGCCGAAGACAAGTGGGGCCGACTGAGTCACCTTACTTTGTTGTTGCCACATGGTTTCGAAGGTCAAGGACCAGAGCACTGCAGTGCGAGATTGGAACGGTTCTTGTTGTTGACTGCCGAAGACAATCTGCAAGTGACCCAGCCATCGACGCCGGCGCAGTATTTCCATTTGCTGCGACAGCAGGTCAAGCGACGCTGGAGCAAGCCGCTCGTGGTGCTGACACCCAAGAGCTTGCTACGTCACGCTGGGTGTGTTTCGCCGCTATCGGACTTTACTTCCGGCAGCTTTAAGAAGATTCTGCCAGATGAAAAGCAAAATCCGGCTCGCACCGATCGTGTCCTGATGTGCAGTGGCAAGATATACTACGAGTTGGCTGAGAAGCGTGAAGCGCTCAAAGCCCAAAATGTTGCCATCGTACGGATCGAGCAATTCTACCCTTTGTCCGTGAGTGCATTGCTCGGTGCCCTTGAGTCTTATGCACCCGGAACGGATTTGGTCTGGATTCAAGACGAACCGACCAACATGGGCGGCTGGCAGTTTATGAAAATGCGGTTTGGCGATGCCTTAGCCGACAGCAAATCGAAGCTGCGTTTGCTTTCACGCGTCGAGTCCGCCAGTCCCTCAACGGGTTCCATGAGCGCTCACAAGCTAGAGCAACAAGAACTGATGGACTCCGCCTTTGCGGGTCTTTAGTGGCGTATGCTTCCAGCTTGCGATTAAGTGACTAAGCTCCCAGCTGGTATGACGGAAAGTTGGTAGCGGAATGCGTCAAGCATTTCGGTTATATGGATCTAGCCTTAGAATCAGCCCCCGAAAACCTTGACGGTTTCCGCTACAGTGGTCGACGCTGCGAGCGTCCGCCACGCTTTGCCCCATTCCGACGCTAGCAGTGTAGGCCACAACCTGCCTCAACCCCAATCAACTTCTCAAACTAAGCAAAAACTTTGCTATCTCTAACTGACAATCTGCTGCAAAATCGGTAACCTGTAGTAACCCAACACCAGTTGTACTTATTTGTGCGCATGATGAGCCCTATGGGGCGAGTCTGCACGGAACCCAAGCTAAATTCTGTCGAGCGATTTAAAGGTTGTTGCGTCCATGTTAGAGGTTAAAATTCCATCGGTCGGTGAGTCGATTACGGAAGTCCAAATTGCCCAGTGGCTGAAGAAAGATGGCGATTGGGTCGCTAAGGACGAGAATATCGTTGAGCTCGAAACGGAAAAAGCGTCCGTACAGGTCCCAGCGCCGATCGCGGGCTATCTACGCAATATCCGCAAACAGAACGAAGAATTCGCAAACGTAGGCGACGTTCTTTGTGATCTCGAAGCAGCTGATGCGCCTTCGCAAAAGCCTGGTCAAAATGCTCCCCCGTCCGCCAGTGGGCCGTCTGCCAGTGCGCCGAGTGCCAGTGCGCCGAGTGCCAGTGCGCCGTCTGCCAGTGCGCCGAGTGCTGCGGTCGTCGCTTCAGAGCCGCCACGCGTTATGCCTGCCGCGCAGCGCATGATGAACGATAACAACGTTAGCCCACAACAAGTGCAACCGACCGGTCCTGGTGGCCGAATTCTTAAAGAAGATGTGCAACGCGTTACTGAAGCGGCCAAAACGCCGGTTACCGCAGCACCGACAAAGGCCCCGCCCGCGGCACAGCCAAAAGGAACTCCAACCCTCGAGACGAATGTTGGCACAGCGATGACCACCACCGATGGCAATCATCGAATGGAAGAAGTCAAACCGCTGAGCATGATTCGCCGAACGATTGCTGCAAGGCTAGTGCAAGCTCAACACTCCGCCGCACTATTAACAACTTTCAACGAAGTGGACATGGCGCCCGTCATGGAACTTCGCAAGAAGTACCGCGACGCTTTTCAGGAGCGTCACGGCGTCAAACTGGGCTTCATGTCATTCTTTGCCAAAGCCAGCGTTGAGGCGCTTCGAAGATTTCCGACGGTAAACGCCGAAATTCGCGGCAATAATATTGTTTACCGTCACTACAACGATATTGGGATCGCCATCGGTGGCGGTAAGGGGCTGGTTGTACCAGTGCTCCGCAATGTTGAACGTATGAGCTTTGCAGAAGTCGAGCGGACGATCGGTGAATACGCCGGGCGGGCGATGGAAAACCGCTTGATGCCTGAAGATCTCGAAGGCGGAACATTTACAATTAGCAACGGTGGTGTCTACGGATCGATGCTCAGTACGCCGATTGTTAATCCACCGCAGAGTGCCATCTTAGGATTGCACGCGATTCAAGATCGGCCGATGGCTCGAAACGGTCAAGTTGTTATTTTGCCGATGATGTATCTCGCCCTGACGTATGATCATCGGATCATTGACGGACGCGAAGCGGTTAGCTTCTTGAAGACAATCAAAGAGATCATCGAAGACCCAACGCGATTGTTCCTTGAAGTATAAGTGGGAAGAGCATCTTAAGCAGGGAATGTAGCTGGTTTCCTAAGAAACCGGATGAGGCCGTGAATTACCTCGACATCCGGTTTCTCACGAAACCAGCTACCTGTGCAAAAACAACGTTAAGTAACCAATTCATGACTCAACCCGATCCACATGTTGTTTGGCACGCCGAGTCCGTTGACCGAGCGAGTCGTGAGCAAAGGATGGGGCATCGTGGTTGCGTAGTGTGGTTTACAGGCTTGAGTGGATCGGGCAAAAGCACTGTTGCGAATGCAGTCGATGCGCTGCTGGATCAACGCGGCGTACATACCTTCTTGCTCGACGGTGATAACATCCGTCATGGTCTATGCGCTGGTCCGAATCTGCTCAGCCAAGAGCATGGGGCGGATTTCGCGCAGCGGTTTGGACTCGGTTTTGGTCCGCTGGATCGCGAAGAGAATATCCGACGTATCGGCGCGGTGGCTCAATTGTTGGTTTCGGCGGGTCTTGTTACTTTAACTGCCTTCGTCAGCCCCTATCGACTTGATCGAGACCGTGTACGCAAATGGATCGAGAAGCACGGCCAACCCGGTGACTTTATCGAAGTCTTCGTTGACGCACCGCTGGAGGTCTGTGAAAGTCGCGATCCCAAGGGGCTCTATAAACTTGCTCGCGCAGGCAAGATCCCGAATTTCACAGGTATCAGCGACCCCTACGAACCGCCTGTGTCACCCGAACTGCACCTCGATGCAAGCACCCAAACGCCCACACAGTTAGCCGAGCTGGTTGTTGCGGAGCTTGTTCGAAGGCGCATTGTTTCTGAAGTCAGTGAGTGAAGGTACCTGCTTTCGTGAGAAAGCGGATTCAAGGAGAGACGACTTCCAACACAGCCGGTTTCTCACAAAACCAGCTACGTTTTGGCATCAACAAGCCGTTTGTGAAATGTGACTAGATAAGCTACAGCGACAATTCCGATAAGTATGGCTGTGTCTAGCAGTCCGTTTCGTTTGCCGTGACTATTTATGAACCCACCTGCTTTTTTGCTAGCATTGGCACCTGCCGCGACTGCTGTTGCCAGTCGAACGGTTGCGGCTGCCAAAAATACTGGCGAAACATTTGCTTCGGTGCTGGGCAATATGCTCGATCGCCCGGAAACAACAAATGAAGTAGAGACTGATTCGAAGCCAACGCTGGCCGAGACGGTTCAATCAGTGGCGGAAAAAATTCGCACTTGGCTGAGTGAGCAAGGGGCCGGGGATCATTATTCGATCGATTTTCATCTTACCGCAGACGGTGAGTCGCAATTAGACGTCACTGGCGATTCGGCGAATAGTGTTAAGCAGTTGCTAGCAAGCGATTCGAGTTGGCTGGATAAACTGCGTCAGCTAGCATCAACAATTCAAACGAAATCCGCTCAGCTAAGTCGCGATTATTCATCGCAATCTGTCTCGATCAAAATCGATCGCGAGCGCGCGAATGCTTTCTGATTGCACGATGTAATATTGACCTGAACATCGTATCCCGACTAACGTCTGAGTCTAACGCAAAGAGCAGCCCTTTCACTGCCCTGCACCTATTGATCCCCTAGGTCAAGGATGACCAAGCATGCAAAAAGCTAACCAAAATATTCCGTCCGTTCCGCTCCTCGATGTTAATCGTGGCAATCATGCCCTTCGCGATGAAATCGTCGCGGCCCTTGCAGAAGTCGTTGATAGTGGAAAATTCTTGCACGGTCCCCAAGTCACTGAGCTTGAAACGCAAATTGCCAAACTGTGTCATACCAAGCATGCGATTGGTTGCGCGTCGGGCAGCGATGCGTTGTTGCTTGCCTTGATGGCCCTTGAGCTTGAACCGGGCGATGAAGTGATCGTGCCGAGCTTTACGTTCTTTGCTACGGCAAGTTGCGTGGATCGACTTGGAGCGAAAATCGTATTCGCTGACATCAATCCACAGACTTACAATATTGATCCAGCCTCCATCGAATCGTGCATTACCAATCGCACTCGCGCGATAATCCCTGTACATCTCTTTGGTCAATCAGCTGAGATCGACGTGATCTGCAAGATCGCAGCCCGCAGGGACATTCCTGTGATCGAAGACGCCGCGCAGGCCATCGGAGCTGCCTATCATGGTCGTCCCATCGGTAGTTGGGGTCAGATCGGTTGCCTCAGCTTCTACCCGACCAAGAACCTCGGTGGGTTGGGCGACGGCGGCATGTTAACTACCAGCAGCGATACCCTCAATGATCGCATGCGATTGTTGGCCGCGCATGGCATGAAGCCGCGATACTACCACTCTGCCGTCGGTATCAACAGTCGGCTCGATACCCTGCAAGCTGCCGCGTTGGTAGTGAAGACCAAGCGCTTGGATGCATATTCACTCGCGCGACATGGCAACGCGAGCCGTTACTCGACCATGTTCGAGCAATCAGGACTTTCGCAAAAGGTTGGCTTGCCATTCCAGGATCCTGCTGCGTTCCACGTTTGGAATCAATACAGCCTGCGTATCGGTGAAGGTCGTCGTGATGCTCTCAAGGCTTATTTGCAACAGAATGGCGTCGGCTGCGAAATCTATTATCCGGTTCCATTGCACAGGCAGCAATGTTTCCAAGGCAAGCGTTGTTCACAAGTTGACTTGCCGGAGACCGATCGCGCCGCCCGCGAGATCCTTCATATTCCGGTTTACCCTGAGCTGACTACGTCTGAGCAGCATCGTGTTGTGGATGTCATCGATCAATACTACCGCGAAGCTTACAACAAAGCGGTGGCATAGCTCTGGGTTAATCATCCGCTTCGACGCAAGATGTAGCACTTTGCATTTTGCAGTTATCATTTTCATTTTTCAATTGTTTGGCTCTTCTGCGGCTGATTTCTTCAGTCGCCGAATAGGAGCGACAATTGAAAAATGCAAAATGCAAATTGGGGCCATCTGTTTAGGCTTTTGGCAAGGCAGCACGCTGTTACGGTTCCAATTGTCGGCAAGCTGGAATAGCGAAAAGTCTTAGAAAAGTGAGGTGTAGCGGAAACCGTCAAGGTTTTCGGAGCCGATTTTGAGGCTGAGGCTTCGTCCAACTCTAATTCTGGGGTTGTGGAAGAACAAGGAACGGGAGAACGAGGCTCTGCCGAGTGAGTCTCGTCCCCAGGTGTGACTCTGGGTGTACTAACCAACATCCAGCAAACCGCCTCGGGATTTCCAGTTCACGTTCGTTAGTACATCAACCATTGTTGGCGGCACTAAAGACTAACTCGGCAGAGCCTCGTTCTCCCGTTAGTAGGATGGGACCATTTGTCCCGAGCGTTCGTTGAACTCAACTCAAGACCGGAAGGACGGGACAAATGGTCCCATCCTACGTTACCCCAAAAATAAAGTTGGACGAAGCTCGAGGGCCCTCCTGGCCGAAATGCTTGACGCATTCCGCTACCAGCTTTCGGACAAACCAGCTGGAAGCATACTCTACTAAATTGCCCTGGGCGCCAACTCAATAACATCCTATTGTCGGTTAGGCGTCTGTAGGAAAGGTCCGCGCTCACATCAACTCGTGCGAGGGCAGTATGAAAAAGTCTCTAAGTTCAATCTTAATCTTCATCGCTTGTGGAGCTTCTGGTTCCGTTGAATCCTCCCTCGGGCAGTTGCCGACAACGAATGCCATCAACAGACCCGCGGTCGGGAGTCCATATCGTTATACAGGCGGTTGGAATTCGCCCTCGCAACAAACCCAGTTTCAAGCCCCGCGATCGGATGCAGCCCTGTCCGCAGTTGTACAAGCTGCGTTTTACCAATCGCCGGGGTCTGGCGTTAACTTCCCGGCCTATCCTGGCAACGAAGGCGGTGCGCCTGCAAACAATTACTCCAACGGCATGAACGCAATGCCACCGGCTTTACCTGGTGGACTGCCCAGCAGTATGCCGAACGCACTGCCTGTTGGTCAATCAAACTCTTTGGCTGGTGGGTTTAGCAATGTCGAGTTGCCAAGCAACATGCCGCCTCAGAATTATCCACCCAACAATCAACTGGTATCACCGCCAGCACAACAGCCGTTTGACCCCTACGCTCGCGAGCAGCAGCAAGAAGTCCTTCCACCGAACCCAATGCAATCTCCCTATCGAAACGCCAGCACCGACTTGCGAGCTGTTCAGAACAGCAATCAACAATACCCTGTGCAGCAAAGCCCAGTTAACGATCTACGACCTGTTGCACCAACGATGCAGCGCGGGTTCGGTGCCGCTGCGCAGCAAATGGATGTCGCAAGCGGATATCCGTTTGTTTCGCCCGCACCTCGAACGGGAAACTATCCCACATCGCAGTACAATCCGTCACTCTTCAGACAAGTCTCTTATCAAAACGTTGTTCAATCGCCCCAGGCTCCGCTGAACGCTGCCATCGCCAACCAACAACCGACTTTGTTGCCGCAGAACTCTGGTGTGGTAGGCGTTTACCCAACGCAGTACCAATGCACTCCAGGAACGGGCGTATATCCACCACCAGGTGCAGTCCCAGGTACTTACGTTCCACCTACGCTTACACCCAACCTGACTCCGGGTACTTATTCACCGAACAACTCGGGTTACTCGCCAGTCTTTTCGCTTGGCCAAGAAAACTACAACGTGCAAATAGGACGCGGAATCATCGGCCAGCCTACGGTGTACGTTCCCGGTCAACCGTTTCGTAACTTCATTCGCTACCTCTCTCCCTGATCCTTCTTAGCGTTGGACTTTTGTAGCGTGGGACTCCTGTCCCGGTCTGAAGTAGCATGGGACTCCTGTCCCGGTCTGAAGTAGCGTGGGACTCCTGTCCCTGCTACCGCGCTACCGCTCGCGTTGAACAACGTAAAAAACATTTCTTGCAACTTCTATCCCGAGTATCTTCATCGGGCTCTTTGATTTGAGTTAGAATCAGTCGCATCCTATGTGGGGGATGCTTCCAGCTTGCCGTTCGTTTTCGTTTTAATCTGGCAATCTGAAAGCATACCCACTTTCCATCCAACCATTGGGAGTCCCGCCATGTCCGCTCGCAATCGTCGTTCGTTTCTCAAATCCACCGCTATCGCTGGCGCTGCAGTTACATTGCCAGCTCTACAATACTCGCGTCTCTATGGTGCCGCGGATCGATTGAACATCGCCAGCATCGGGACGGGTGGTAAAGGTTGGAGCGACTTGACTGGTGTTGCAGCAAGCCCTGCGGTACAAGTCGCCGCGCTGTGTAACATCGACAGCTCAAAAGAACATCTTGGTCAAGCTGCTGAAAAGTATCCGAACGCGCGACGCTATGATGACTGGCGCAAACTGCTCGACGAAGGCAAAGACATTGACGGAGTTCTCGTTTCAACTCCAGACTTTATGCATGCTCCTATTTCGCTCGCTGCGATGCAACTTGGCAAACATGTCTTCTGCCAAAAACCGTTGACGCACACCGTCTTCGAAGCTCGTCAGATGCAGATGGCTGCAAAGAAATACAAATCCGTCACACAGATGTGTAATCAGATCCAGTCGCATTCTGCCTATCGCACCGCCGTCAATTGGGTTCACTCGGGAGTGATTGGCAAAGTGAAAGCGGTTCATTCGTGGCAAAGCGGCACACCGGCTTGGCCTCGCAACATTCCTCGACCAGAAGGAGCCGATCCGGTACCGACCACCGCCCGCTGGGATTTATGGCAAGGAGTCGCGGCTGAGCGCCCTTACAAAATTGGGATGTACCATCCGTTCAATTGGCGCGGCTGGCAAGCCTACGGCACGGGACAGCTAGGTGACTTTGGTTGTCACATTTTGGACCCCGTCTTCAAGTCGTTGAAATTGAGCCCACCGAAGTCGCTAACTGCGCAAGCCCCCGAGATTATGCCCGAGACCTGGACCGATCGCGCAACGGTCTCTTACGTTTTCGACGGCACCGATTACACTGCGGCGCGAACCATTAACGTAACTTGGTACGATGGAATTGGTGTCTTGCCACCGCGCGATCAACTGGGCGATATCCCGGCCGATTATCAACTCCCAGCGGCCGGTTCAGTCCTAATCGGAGAGAAAGGGACACTTGTCATTCCCCACGTTGCCATGCCCAAGATTTTTCCGCTATCGAAATTCCCCGCTGCAGAACTTCCAATTATTGCGGAAGTCAACCATTACACTCAATGGGCCGACGCATGTCGCGGAGTCGGCGAGACGACATCGCATTTTGACTACGCCGCTCCGCTAACTGAAACCGTATTGCTAGGCACTATCGGGATTCGCTTCCCCGCGCAGAAACTTGAATGGGATTCTAAAACGCTCAAAATCACGAATAACGATAAAGCCAACGCATGGCTCACTAAACCTTATCGCAAAGGGTGGGAACCGACTTGGCAAGTGGGATAAGGCAC
>JANODD010000412.1:0-16435 GCA_031412515.1 Planctomycetia bacterium
GCCACTTTCAGCCACAACGCCCGGCAGTTGCAGCAGGCTCGCCACTGTCACGCCGGATACTGCTCCCAATTTTTTGGAAACTTCGGTGCACTGATGGAAATAGGACTCCAATACCGCTTCTTGCAGGCGATAGTCGCTGACTGCGGTCTTACCTGAAAGATAGACTCCAATCTGCAACGATCCACGCCTTAACGATTGCTTGACCACGGATTCGATTTGCGGTTCCATGCCCAAAATCGCATCGCTGACACGGGTTTGGATTTTAAGAAATCGATTGTTGACTGCGCGCACTTCGACAGCGATTTCAGTCTGGTCAAAAGGTTTTCGCCCCTGACCTTGCCCTGTCATACTTAGCAGCACAGTTTCAATTCCAAAAAAAGTCTCGACGATCTCAGGTGCAACGAGTTGTAAGTTGCTTTACTTAGGTTCTGGCGGCGTCTCTGTACCAGTTGGAGCAACGGGAGGCGTCGTTTCGGTCGCTGGTGAGGCAGCAGCTGGAGTTGCTGGTGACGTTGCCTCTGCGGCAGCAGGTGTTGCTGGCTCAGTTGCAGCCGGCGTTGTTGACTCAGTCGCAGCTGGCGTTGTTGCTGGGGACTTTAGATCGGGTAAACCTGAAGTGGGCATACTCAAATTCGAAAAGTCGATCTTCGGTGTTGTTGAGCTGTTTTCAGTAGTACCGCTGGTCGCTCCGGCGGCGCCTGGCACAGCGTTACCTTTTGCCGCTGGGCGGTCAGCACTACCAGTTTGTGGCAGGGCGCGGTTTTTCAACATAAACACCGCTGTTGCACACAACAGAATCCAGGCAGTGGCCACGCCGACAGTGATACGCGTAAAGAGGTCACCCGCTTTAGTACCAAATGCGCTTTGTCCTCCTGGACCGCCGAGTGCGCCCGTTAGGCCACCACCCCGTCCTCGTTGCACGAGCACCAGTAGGACCAGAAACGATGACAACACAAAAATCGTGAAGCCAAAGAAATATTGCGCCAAAGCACCGATCAACATATCAACATCCTTAGGGAACAGAACAAATCTGTAAGTTGTCTCTTATTTTCAAACTATACATGGCACAATGCTATGCGGCGGCCGCGGCCTCAACAATGGCCGCGAAATCAGCTGCCTTCAGTGAAGCTCCTCCGACAAGGGCTCCATCGATATTCGGTTGGCTGAGCAATTCGACTGCATTGTCAGGCTTTACGCTGCCACCGTACTGAATTCGAATGGATTCGGCGATAGGCTTGCCGAAGAAATCATTCAAAAGCATTCGGATTTGGGCGTGTACTTCTTCCGCTTGCGCTGGCGTAGCTGTCTTTCCGGTCCCAATTGCCCAAACTGGTTCGTAGGCAATAACCAACTGTTGCCCTTGGTCGGATGAAAGTTTTGCCAGAGAGCCTTTCATTTGAGTCGAAATGACCTGTTTTGTCACACCCGCTTCGCGTTCTTGAAGAGTTTCCCCGACACAAACGATGGGAGTCAATTCGCTGCGAAGGGCAGCAAAGATCTTTTTGTTGACGATGGCGTCGGTTTCGCCGAGAAGCTGGCGGCGTTCGCTGTGTCCCAAAATCACGTAGCGACAACCTAGATCGCGAAGCATCCCGCCACTCACTTCGCCCGTAAAGGCACCTTCTTTTTCATGGAACATATTCTGCGCGCCGAGCCCAATTTGGCTTCCACGCAGATTGCTTCCAACGTCATGCAAATAAACCAGCGGCGGACAAACTGCAACTTCAACGTTACCCATACTTTGCAGTTTATGTTGGAGCAAATGGACCAACGACAAGCACGAATCTCGAACGAGGTTCATCTTCCAGTTGCCAGCAATAAATGGCTTTCTCAACGCAGTTCTCCAATCAAATCTTTTTCGCTTATCACTTCGGCGGACGAGAGTTATCCGAAACCGAACGCGGGCTGTGCAATTACACACAGACCCGCGCACGACTTCGATTATCCAACACTCAACTCCGCGGGGGTCGAAACCTGTTTACCGAAAAGCTGGGCGAGAGCTTTCATTTGATCCATCAGTGCATCGTATTGAGCGGGCAGCAAGGCTTGTGGGCCGTCGCTCTTTGCAACTTCTGGGCAATCATGCACTTCGATATGCACACCGTCGGCGCCCGCAGCAAGTCCAGCTAGTGCGCAAGCGGGAATCAAGTCAGGCCTACCTGTCGCGTGGCTTGGATCGACAATGATAGGCAAGTGACTCAATCGCTTTACTTGAGCGACAGCGGCCACATCAAACAGATTACGCGTTGCATTATCAAATCCCTTAACACCCCGCTCGCAAAGAACAACTTGTGAATTGCCTTGCGAAAGAATGTATTCAGCGCTCATCAGCAGATCTGTAACAGTTGCCGACATTCCACGTTTTAGCAGAACGGGACGTCGTGTCTTGCCGACTTCAGTGAGCAATACAAAATTCTGCATGTTACGAGCACCGATCTGTAACATGTCAGCGTATTCGGCAACCATTTCGACGTTGCGTGGGTCGGTCACTTCGGTAACAACAGGCATGCCATGCTTATGTCCCGACTCACGCAAAATTCTTAGTCCTTCTTCGCCAAGCCCTTGAAATGCATAGGGACTGGTCCGAGGTTTGAAAGCGCCTCCGCGGAAAATGTTCGCACCACTGGCCGCAACAGCTTCCGCGATGCGATCCATCCGGTCAGCCTCTTCAACCGAGCAGGGACCGGCGATCATTCCTAAATAACCGCCCCCAATCTTGACTCCACTGACGTCCACGACGCTATCGCGCGGATGTGCGTCCCGGCTTGCAAGTTTGTAGGGAGGCAAAACTGGAATGACATCTGCTACCCCGGGAATGGCCCGCAGCGGAGCTTCGCGTGTTTGCTCTTCGTCGCCGATGATTCCAACGATTGTTCGATACGTGCCACGGCTTAGGTGCGCTTGCATCCCCATTGCTTGAACACGTTCGACAACGTGCGCAATTTGTTCATCAGTGGCGTCGCCGCGAAGAATCAAAATCAACTTATGGACTCCGGTAGTGCTTAGACAAGAGAGGCAAGTGCTCAGATCAGGAAAGAGTAGTTAAACCTTATACAAGCAATAGAGCAGTTGTTAAATACTACAGTGGCGACAACTCGCCACAAGCGGGCTAGCGTTAAACGGTTTGGAAAACCGCTTAGTTTACCGCTCGCCCGATACTACGTCGAGGCGTTTATGGTGCGCATACGTGATTTGAATGCCACCCTTAGGGGTGTGATATAGCGGATTCTCAACTAGTTGGGGTCTTAAAACAGCATGAACGGCAAATTGCCCCCTCTCATGACGACCCAAACCGCCTATTTTTTCTTAATTCGTTGACAGAGGAATTCATGCGTAACTATATTGATGCTTGTGGTCGCAAGTTTTCTCTCCGTAGTTTCGGAGAGTCAGCTCGACTCGCTCGTCAAATTACCATTTCGCTCAATTCCGCTTTTCTGATTGACGCACACTTTCAGTTCCTTTCTGAAATGTCGCTTTAACCGAGGAATTCTCGCATGACTCTGCTGGGAAAAGTATTTACCGGTTTGCTATTTCTTCTGAGCGTAATCTTTTTTACCTTGGCAGTGGCGGTGAACGCATCGCACGTCGACTATCGAAAATTGGTCAAGGATCCAGCGAACGGTTATGAAGCCCGTTTGAAGAAAGCTGAGTTAAAAGCCCAGCAGTTAACGACTACGCTGGAAGACACGAAGAGCGAACTGTCGATTGAGCAAGCCGCTCGTCGATCGGCTTTAGGTGCTTTGCAAACACAAATCGAACAACGTGAAACGGAACTCGCCGCTCAAGAAGCCGAGTTGACGAAATTGCTTGCCGCACATACCGCTCTTGTGTCAACCGAACAGCAAACGCAGCAAGACCTCAGTGCCCGTACGAAGGACAACGAGACTCTACGTAAGCAAATCGTGGATGCTCGCGAAGACCGCGACCAAACGTTTGGAAAGCTGACCAAAGCCATTGACGAAAAGACTCGCTTGGAAGGCATGTATCAATCACTGAACGAACGTCTCCAACAACTTGCCTCGGATTACACCGGTGCAAAAGAGCAACTTGAAATTCTCGGACTCAAACCAAACTCACTCGCTCAAGGCGCGCCAGCTGCAAACGGTGAAGTCACTGCGGTTAGCACAAGCGGATTAGTCGAAGTATCGTTGGGTCAAGATTCCGGAATGAGGGAAGGCGTTACTTTGGAAGTAAGTCGCGGCGGACAGTACCTAGGTAAATTGAAGATTACCCGCGTTGAAGCTGGTGCTTCAGTCGCTCAGATTCTTACTGGGTTCCAGACCGGATACATTCGCAAAGGCGACCGAGTCGATACCAAGTTGTACTAAGAGAGTACTCGACGAAATGGTACGTAGCTGGTTTTGTGAGAAACCGGACCGATCTAACGTTCCGCCCGACTTGTACCAGAATCCAATTTTCTCCCAAGCATCCTTCAAAGACCGAGTTCAAGAATCATGAGTAACGGCAACCAACCACGACAACCGTACTCGGTGTACACCGTGATGCTGATCGCTTCCACCCTCTTCATGTTGGTGGCATGCATTCTGATGGGCATCGAAATGTTCCGCTATCCGAGTGGTAGCTAATATGGGTAGCTGGTTTCGTGAGAAACCGGCTGCAGCGGATGCCCCTTTCTCAACAGCCGGTTTCTCACGAAACCAGCAACATTATAAATGGCTTGCGCTCCATTACTTCGCTTGAGATTCCTCGTTGTAGGGCGAACGCCATTCGGGGATGTGGATCGACGGAGAACCCCAGTGATGCCTTCGATCATAAATATCCAATAACGTGTCTATAGGTTTGTCATTACCGTTAGGGTCGCGCCAGACCTGTAGCGTTATGATTTTCTTATTTTCTACCTGCAGGTCGCTCCTGCCGGTGGGTCGCTCCTGCAGGGTGCGACCATTCAACGTGAATAGTCGCACTCGGCCCCACGCAAGTCCATCAAGTCCACCGGACCTTCCATACAATACCGCGTGCTAACAAATGGGGGGAGTACAAGTCTCTTCACCAAACGCTTAAAGTTTAAGGCGGAGAGATGCCGACTTTGACATTTTGACGCCGCGCAGCTAGAATGATGCGAAGCAACTGGAGCGATGCTCCACTTGTCCCACCAAATCCTCCCCACCTAAGCCGATTGCCGCGAGCTGTTGTTAAACACGATACGCTTGAATAATCTGGTCACAAAACTCGTATTTCTAACATCAAAACCGTTGGATCGAGCGCAACTCCCCGCCACTTAAATGTGGTTCGTAGTGCCCCGTATACAAGCTCTAAGTCAAAATACCAATCAAGACACTCATGGAGTGATAAAGCATGCGATGTTCCGGTAATCCGTTTTCACGTCGAAGTTTCATGACCGTTGGTGCCCTGAGTGGTTTAGGACTGACACTGGGTGATTTCTTCCGACTTCGCGAAGCCCATGCCGATCAAAAGAGTTACGAGTTTCTGCCTGCAAAAGCCGAAAGCGTCATTCATATTTACTTGCCCGGAGGGATGGCTCACCAAGAGTCGTTCGATCCCAAGCCGTTCAGTCCGCTCGAATATCGTGGCGAGATGGGAACGATCAAGACCAAGACCGGCGAAGTCATCAGCGAAACGCTTCCTCGACTGGCAGCGATCTCGGACAAGTTCACCATCATCCGCTCGATGACCCACGGTGAAGCTGCCCATGAACGCGGAACACACAATATGTTCACCGGCTACAAGCCGAGCCCGGCTTTGATTTATCCAAGTTTCGGGAGCGTGATCAGTCACGAATACGGTCCTCGCAACAATCTCCCTCCATACATCTGCATCCCTAATCGTCCCAATGAATTCGCAGGAAGCGGCTACCTCAGCTCATCCTATGGTCCGTTTAGCCTTGGTGCTGATCCGGCGAACAATGGATTCAAAGTCCAAGACTTGAATCTGACCGGTGGTGTCGACGAAAGTCGATTCTCGCGGCGCCGCGCGGCACTCGATTCAGTCAATCAATATTTCTCAGCTCGTCATAACGCTGACACAGTGTCTGCGATGGACAGCTTCTACGAACGCGCGTACAGCTTGATCAGCTCCGAGAAAGCTCGCGTTGCGTTCGACATTGAAAAAGAAGACGCAGCCATGCGCGATCGCTATGGTCGCAACACGGCTGGGCAACGTTTGCTACTGTCACGCCGCTTGGTCGAAGCCGGTGCACGATTTGTATCGATGACTTATGGCGGTTGGGACATGCACCAACAGATCACTTCGAATTTCAAGAGCCAGATGCCACCCCTGGATCAAGCTCTCAGTGTACTGCTCGAAGATCTTGACTCGCGCGGGATGCTCGACAAGACACTCGTTATGGTCAGCAGCGAGTTCGGACGTACTCCCAAGATCAACGGGGATGGTGGTCGCGATCACTGGCCAAAGGTCTTCAGCGTCATGTTGGCCGGTGGTGGAATCAAGCGCGGTCTAGTTTACGGCGCATCCGATCCAACCGCTTCCGAACCGGAACTCGATCCAGTAAGCCCTGCCGACTTGGCAACCACGATTTATCACCTGCTAGGAATTGTGGCTGATAAAGAACTGATGTCACCCGGCGATCGACCAATCGAAATCGTCGATGGTGGCGAAGTGATCAAGGCTCTGTTGGCATAAGGCTTGTTGGTCTCCTGATAAAATTGTAGCTGGATTCGTGAGAATCCGGCGCATTTGACGGTGGCCGGATTCATGGGACTCCGGTGCATCAGAGCCC
Source organism: Planctomycetia bacterium (assembly GCA_031412515.1). Lineage (GTDB taxonomy): Bacteria > Planctomycetota > Planctomycetia > Pirellulales > Pirellulaceae > Aureliella. Next base: position 6,719 of record JANODD010000412.1, read on the forward strand.
GGTCCCTCAGTAATGCTTCAGGTAAATTACAAATCATTCCTGCTAATGGATTTGCAGGCGAGTTTCCAAAATGTACAGGTCGCTGAGTTAGGATTTCCGTGTTGCGGAACTTAGCGACTGGAGGAAGATCGTTGTGAGCTTTAAACTTCGCCGCGTGATGGCTATCGCGGTTGTTGGTTGTTTTGCGTACGCATCGACAAGCTTAGCGGATGATCCAACCGTTTCGCTAATCACTCCACCTGGACTGCAGCGTGGAACGGAAGTCGAATTACTAATCACCGGCGCTCGAATCGCAGATGCGAAAAAGGTGCTGTTCTACGATTCTGGTGTTGAAGTCACCAGCCTCGCCGCCGAAGGCGACAATAAGGTCAAAGTGAAACTCAAGGCGACGGCCGACTGTCAGCCTGGTTTGCACGCGATGCGCCTAGTGACCGAGACCGGCATCAGCAACTTGCGCTTCTTCGGCGTGTCACCTTTGCCAGAGACAAACGAGGCTGAACCGAACAGCGACTTTGCAAAGCCTCAACCCGCGACGATGAACACGACCATCAATGGAGTCGTGACCAACGAAGACGTCGATTATTACGTCATTGAACTTGCCGAAGGACAGAAGATCACCTGTGAACTTGAAGGCATTCGCCTGGGCACGGAAATGTTTGACCCGTTTGTCGCGATTCTCGATGAAAAGCGTTTCGAAGTAGGTCGCAGCGACGACGCTCCGCTATTGCAACAAGATTGCGTTTGTTCGATGAAAGCCCCACGCGCGGGCAATTACATTATCGAAGTCCGCGAAAGCAGTTTCGGTGGCAACGAGCGCTGTCAATATCGTCTGCATATTGGAGATTTCCCGCGACCACTTGCGGTTATTCCATCCGGTGGGCGTCCTGGCGAAAAAATCGAAGCGACCATTGTCGATGCCTCTGGTGAGACCTGGAAAGAATCGATTCAGTTGCCCACCACACGTGGCACTTTCGATTTTGTTTCGACGCATAATGGCAAGTCAGCTCCGTCGGCCAATCGCATGCGTGTTATCGATTTGGCCAACACGATGGAAGTTGAGCCGGACATGGATCCTGCAACGCTGGTCGCCGTCGATGCACCTGCGGCGTTCAATGGTATCTTGCAGTCCACAGGTGACGTGGATTGGTTCAAGATCAAAGGCAAGAAAGACCAACAGCTTGATTTCACAGTCTATGGTCGCCGCATCTTACGCTCTCCGCTAGATAGTTGGCTGGAGATACACAAAGTTGGCGGCGGTCGATTGGCGGCTAACGATGATGTGGGCGGACCTGATAGTGTCCAAGCCTTCAAGTGTCCCGAAGACGGCGAATACCTTGTTGCCATTCGCGATCAATTGAATGAAGGAAGTCCCTTTCATGCGTATCGCATCGAGGTCGCTCCGGCGGAGAAGTCGTTAGAGTTGGTTTTTGATGAACTTGAGCGCTACTCACCGACACTGCTTGAGATTCCACAAGGTAGTCGCATGGCGGTCCTGCTTCGCGCAAATCGTAAGAATTTTGGTGGCGATCTCGGCTTGCGAATGGAAAACGCCCCCGTTGGTACTGAACTCGTTACAGCCACCGTTGCTGCGAATCAACCGTTCATTCCAATGTTGGTCCGCGCCGCTGCTGATGCCCCCGTCGATGGTTCACTCACTTCGCTGATCGGTGAAACGCTACCTGATGGCGCGGGTGTCAAAGGGAGTTTCTTGCAACGGACGATGTTGGTCCGTGGTCAGAACAATGTTGATATGTGGGGACATGATGCGAACCGTATGGCACTCTCCGTTACCAAAGCCATTCCGTTTGATATCGAAGTGATTCAACCAACCGTCCCCCTGGTTTCGAACGGTAGTTCCACACTACTCGTAAAAGCTAAACGCAAAGAGGGTTACGTAGAGAAGATCCGATTGAGGGTTCTTTATGCTCCCGGCGGTGTATCCGCCAGCGGCTCGGTTGAGATTCCTGGAGACAAGGATCAAATTGAAATACCCATCACGGCCAATGGCAAGCCAGCCTTCGGTCAGTATCCAATCACTGTCCTCGCTCGCGCGAAGAGCATCAACGCCAACGTCTGGATTGCATCCGAATTTGTCAATCTAGAAGTTGTTGATTCTTACTTTGATTACAAGTTTTCAAAGGCTGTTGCCGAACTGGGCTCAGCTAGTTCGATCAGTGTTGGTTTGACTGTAAAACGCCCTCCCGAAGGTGAAGCTGAATTTGAGATTGTCGGTTTGCCAGCGGGTGTGACATCCCCAACACCAATCGTCAAATTGACCGATGAAATGAAGCAGCTGGATTTCCCGATTCAGATGGGTCCCGACGCTCGTGTCGGTCAGTTCAAAACGCTAGTTATCAAAGCCACGATCAAGCGCCCGGCGGGCGTGATTGTGCAAACGCAAGGGACTGGCGAGTTGACTTTAACACCACCATCGCCGACTCCCGTCGCCGTAGCAGCCACACCAGCCCCCGCTGCTGCCACTACAGCCGCTGCCGCTCCGGTCGCCGCACCACCTAAACCGCTCAGCCGCCTCGAACAACTTCGACAAGCCCAGCAAGCCCTAATGAAACCCGCCGGACAATAACACCGATCCATTTCTGGTTCCCCCTCGCCCCGTACTCGGGGAGCGGGGGCTAGGGGGTGAGGGGCCAAGACTTAGACGAGTTCTCTAAGTCCAATTACAAAATCAAAATTAAATCGAATCAGAATCAGACGATACGAAACGCCTTTTACATGCTTAACCGAATGATAAATCTGAAATCGCTAGTTGGAATACTGTGCTGCATTTCGGCCCAGTTTGCGATGCTAGAGCCTTCCATCGCCGAAGACATAGCCTGGAAATCGCTCGCGATCTATCCAACCGACATCAAACTAAACACCGCCGCCGCCTACCAAAATGTCATCGCCGTCGCTTCCCGATCGGATGGCATTACATTCGATGTGACCGACAAGGTCCAGTGGAAAGTAGAAAACGAAGCTCTCGTTAAATTCGAAAGCTTTCGTTTAACTCCAATTACCGATGGCCAATCCAAATTGCTTGCAAGTTGGGAAGGAATGTCGGCTGAGGCAGCCATGACGGTTGTCGAAGCGACCAAACCACGCGATATCAGTTTCCACTTGGACGTTATGCCAGTCATAACGCGATCTGGCTGTAACACGGGTTCCTGCCACGGGGCAGGACGTGGCAAAGACGGTTTCCGTTTATCGCTTTTTGGTTTCGATCCAGTGGGCGATTATCAACGCATCACACGTGAAATCGGCGTGCGTCGCATCAACCTCGCGATTCCCGAGCAAAGTCTGATTCTGCTGAAATCGATTGGTAGCGTACCGCACTCGGGCGGCAAACGCATGGAGCCTGGAAGCGAGTACGAGAAGACGCTTTTGACATGGCTAAAAGCTAACGCACCGATCGACGCAGCGGCTCCTCCGATTTGTACAAAGGTCGAACTGTTTCCATCCCAAGCCGTGCTCGAAGGCGAAGGCGCTACCCAGCGACTAGTCGCCGTTGCTCATTACAGTGATGGCACTACTCGCGATGTCACTTCTCTCGCCGCGTTTACAACCAACAACGAACGAACCGCAGCTGTCACCAACCTCGGCGCAGTGACCGCCGGCGCACGTGGCGAAGCGTTTGTCATGGCTCGATTCGATACACATACCGTCGGTACCCAAGTTCTCGCACTGCCAGCCGGTTTACAATACACTGCACCTGAGTCGACAGGTAATTACATCGATCAATTGGTCGGCGAGAAACTGCAAAAACTCCGCATTCTTCCGAGCGGCAAATGCACCGATGAAGAATTCCTCCGCCGAGTGACCATTGATATCGTCGGCCTCCTACCAACCCCCGAAGAGTTCGAGAAATTTACCGCTGACACGGCCAGCGACAAACGTTCACGACTGATCGAATCACTGCTTGAGCGCAAGGAGTTCAGCGAAATTTGGGCGATGAAGTGGTCGCAACTGCTGTTAATCAAGAGTGACAATCAAGTCAGTTACAAGGCCGCGTTTCAGTACTCAAGTTGGCTCACGAATCAAATCGCTGCCAATGTGCCCATTGATCAAATCGTTCGCCAACTGGTAGCTAGCAACGGCGGAGTTTTCGAACAACCCGCGACGAACTTTTATCAAGTGGAACGCGATACACTCAAGACGTCCGAGAACGTCGCTCAAGTCTTCATGGGTATCAGAACTCAATGTGCCCAATGCCATAACCATCCGTTCGATCGATGGACGATGAACGACTACTACGGCTTTGCATCCTTCTTTTCACAGATCGGTCGCAAGAACGGCGAAGACTATCGTGAAATTATCGTGTTTGATCGCCAAGGTGGTGAGGTCAATCATCCTGTAACCGGTAAACCCCAACCGCCAACTTTCCTCGGTGGACCTTCCCCCGCGATCAACGGAAAGGACCGCCGCGAAGTTCTAGCGTCGTGGATTACCAGTCCCGATAATCCGTTTTTTGCAACCAGCATCGCTAACCGTGTGTGGGCTCATTTCTTTGGAATGGGCATCGTTAATCCAGTCGATGATATTCGCGTTAGTAATCCAGCTAGCAACCCGCAACTGTTTAATGAACTAGGCCGGCGACTGACCGATTACAAGTTTGATCTAAAGCAACTGGTTCGTGATATCGGCAACTCTGAGACTTATCAACGCACAACCGAGACGAACGAGACCAACAAAGGGGACACTCGAAACTTTGCGTTCTCTCATGTCAGGCGCGTGCCTGCCGAAATGCTCCTAGATTCCATCTCGCAAGCCACCGACACGAAAGAAAAATATCGTGGTCTGCCTTTAGGGGCTAAAGCAGTTCAAATCGCTGATGGGACGACCAGCAATTACTTTTTGACGACCTTTGGACGATCACCTCGCACGACTGTCTGCGAAGCGGAAGCGACCACCGACCCATCGCTTTCCCAGGCTTTGCACCTGATCAATGGCAACGCCACGGAAGGCAAGATCGCCCAAGGAAGCTTGGTAAAACGCTGGCTGGCCGAGGGTAAAACGCCTGTCCAAGTCATCGATGCGATCTACGTTCGAGCCCTGTCGCGGCACGCTACGCAGGCAGAGCTTGACACGCTAAGCAAAATGGTAGCTGAAGCGGCTAATCCGCAGCAGGGACTTGAAGATGCTTTTTGGGCCGTTTTGAACAGCCGCGAGTTTATGTTCAATCACTAGGAAACAACGTAGCATAGGCATCCTGCCTGTGAGCGGTACTGAATAATTCACAGGCAGGATGCCTATGCTACTTAAAAATTTGTTTTTTGATGGAATTCGATCTGCTATGAATCGCAAGCTTTTTATGATCGCCTGGTGCTGTGCATTGGTTGCCGCACCTGTGCTCGATGAAGAGGCGTTCGCTGATGACGAAGCAAAGATCACGTTTGACGAGCACATCAAACCGATCTTTCGCGAACACTGCGCTACATGCCACAGCCAATCCGACAAGCAAAGCGATTTGGCGCTCGACACATTTGCGGCAACTTTAGCGGGTGGTTCATCGGGCGAAGTCGTAAAGGAATCGAACTCGGGTGGTTCGCGTTTGTTCGCGCTGGTTACACATGCCGAAGAACCGCACATGCCGCCTGACAAGGATCCGATCCCCGCTCCACAACGGGAACTTATCAAGACTTGGATTGACCAAGGGATGCCTGAAAATTCTGGCAGCAAGATCAAGCGTAAAAACAACGCTGCGGCTGCGATGCTGACAACGACATCAAGTGGCAAGCCTGAAGGCCCAGCGGCAATGCCCGAAAAGGTCTTGCGTCAACCTGTTACTCTGACACCTCGAAGTGCCGCAATCGCTGCGATAGCGGCTAGCCCTTGGGCTCCATTGGTCGCAGTTGGTGGACAACAACAAGTTTCACTTTACAACACTCAGACTGGCGAACTCGCTGGAATTATTCCCTTTCCAGAAGGCGAACCGCAATCTCTGACATTCACCCGCGACGGCAAGCAATTACTTATCGGCGGTGGTCGCCACAGCCACAGCGGATGTGCGGTGCTCGTAGATGTAACGACCGGTGATCGCATTTCCAAAGTCGGCGATGAGCTCGACATTGTGCTTGCGGCTGATATCTCGTTTGATAAGAAGCGTATCGCCATTGGCGGCCCGAAGAAGATCATTCGTGTTTACGACACGTTCTCCGGGGATTTAATCGTTGAATTGAAGAAGCACACCGACTGGGTTTTCGCTTTGCGTTTTAGTCCCGACGGAGTTCTGCTTGCTTCTGGCGATCGCAGTAACGGGCTGGTCGTCTGGGAATCGCAGAGCGGGCTCGTGTATATGGACTGCGTCGGTCACAAAGGGGAAATCCGCGGCTTGGACTTCCGACCTGATTCGAATGTTTTGGCAAGTGCAAGCAAAGATGGCACGATCAAATTGTGGGATATGCCTGAACTGCGAGAAGTCAAATCGTGGGCGGCCCATGGTGGCGGTGCGACCGGCGTGGCTTATTCGCAAAATGGTTTGATCGCATCCGTTGGCATGGATTCAAAAGTGAAACTTTGGAATGGAGACGGAGCCGTTCAAAAGGAGTTTGCTGGACTCGGCGAGCAAGCGATCGAAGTTGCAGTTACAGGTGACGCGACTCAAGTCATCGGTGGCGACTGGACTGGCAAGGTTCAACTTTGGCAAGTCGCTGACCCGAACCAAACACTTGTCTTAGCCGCTAACCCACCATCGATTGAACAACGGCTCGCTGCAGCTCAAACGGGTTTGGTTGCTGTTGAGACTGAGTTCACGGCTGTAAAGCAAGCCACCGACGCAACGATCACTGAGGCGGCTACAGCGCAGAGTCAACTTACCGCAGCCCAACAAGCCGCTGCAGATATGGCCAACAAATTAGCGGAAGCTGCCAAGACGCAAGCTGCTGTCGTTGCCCAAGTTGCTGTTCTCGACAAGCAAGCATCCGACCTAGAAACCCAGTTGGCCGCTGTTAGGCAGCAGCGAACGCAAATGGGAACTCAGTTGGAGCAAGTCAACGTCACGGTAACTCAGTTGACTCAAGCTGCGAAATCGGCAGAAGATGCCAAAGCAGCGGCACTTGCAAAAGAACAAGCGATGGCCAAGGCGGCTGAAGTTGCTCGTGCCAAGCAGGCCGAAGCGGATGCAAAACTAGCCGCCGCTCGCACCGCAAGCGAACGAGCTCAAGCAGACAAAGCCGCCCTCGATGCCGCAGCCGCCAAGGTTCAAGCGGAAGCTGTCGCAATGGCCGCCAAGGTACAGCAACTGACCGAACAAACGGTTGCCGCCCTGGCCCAAAAGCAAACGCAAGAGGAGTCGGCTGCGAAAGTAGCTAACGACCTTAAAGCCTTGCAGGATCAACTTGCAGCCCTGCAAAAGAATCTTGAAACCACCGTCGCTGTTCAAACAACTGTGCAGACGCAATTAGCCGAACAACAGAAGAAAGCAGCCGATCTTAAAGCCGCTCAAGAAGCCGCTGAACAAGAAGCCGCCGACGCCAAAGAGAAGCTAGAACTATTTCAAAAGGCCTACGCAACACCCAAGTAGTTCTTTGTGTTCCTGTCGGCGAAACGTGCCGAGCCTAACGCCGTTAAAGTGAGCCGTCGGCATTAACCGCGGGTTTCGAAGTAGGTGAATAAAAGAACCGTATTGTCTACCTAAGCCACAAGACTCGTGTGGTCTTGCGTACCATTCCTGTTTCAAGCTATTCGTAATCTAAGCATCGTAAATTGTTTTTCCAATTCCAACGATTTGCCTGCCCAATAGCTGGGGCGTTATTGGGCAACGCAACCCAGCGGCTCAATTTCGCAGGTTAAAACTATTTCGCAGGTGCGAAAGCCGGTTTCTTAGGTCCAGCTTCAGCTGTTGGAGTCGCGTCGGCTTCGAGATCACCGAATGCGTACTGCATTCCGTCAAGCATGTGTTTGAGAATCGCAGGCTTGGTGAATGTGTCTTCACGATGTCCAAAGTTCGTATAGAAAACTCGGCCTTCGCCTGCCTTATGCAACCATGAAACTGGGACTTCACGAGGGCCGTCTTTGATCAACTTCGAAACTTCGTCTTGCTTCATATCCAAACTTACCAGCACGCGAAGGACCTTTGTTCCAACATAGGTCTCGGGTTTGTACTGATAGATCTCATCGGTGTGCCAAAAACCTTTACCACCAAAGGCTTTGTTTAAAATATGATCGGGATCGTCGAGCTTGAAAGCCCAATTGCCGCCGGCGTTCCACGGATGTCCGCCGAACTCGCCGCCGACCATAGCACGGCATTCTGGATGCCGACCAAAATTATCGCTGGCTGCATGGATACCGACTAAGCCCTTTCCACTGCTAACGAAATCAAGAAAGGCATCTTGCTGCTCAGGTTTAGGGAACTGCATTCCCGTGGTGCTGTTGAGCAGAATGCAGTCGTACTTCTTCAAGTTATCAGTACTGAAAACATCGTACGTATCAGCCAGATCCACTGTAAATGCACCCGTCTTTTTACCCATCGCTTCAAGTGCATAGTTGGCGTGCGGAATCGAGCTGTGAATAAAGCCCTCGCAGCGGTAGAAGACCAGCACACGCCGCTCCTTCTTAGGCTTAGCATCCGACTCTTTAGGTAGTGCATTTTCGATGGCCACTTTTTGTTCTGCCGAAAGCGGCTTGAAGCTATCGGCTTTCTTTTTTGTCCACGGGTCAGCGCTGTCTTGAGCGTTTGCAAGAGGCATAGCCACAGTAAATGCGATTAACCAAACGAGAGTTTTCATAGGTAGGTCCTTGAGGTTGAGGAGTGACAAGGTATTCGGTGACTGCGGGGTGCCTATTCTAATTCAGCGGATTGCTAACAGTCCAGCCGATTGCACTCTCGTTGCTTTACAAAAGTAGTTGAATCCGGTTTCGCACGAAACCAGCTACCCGAAAAAAGTCACTGCGAAGTCACTGCGAAGTCACTGCGGAATTTGGACTTCGAACAATTGTGGCCAGTTCTTGCCAGTCAAATAGAGTTTTCCAGACACTTGATCAAAGGCGATGCCGTTGAGGACTTGCTCGCGGTTGGCGCGCTGTGCAGCCGGAAATAGCTGACTTGCGTCGAGCCATCCTAGAACTTCGCCTGTCTTGGGTGAAATACGAGCGATGTGATCAGAGTACCAAATGTTGGCGAGCAATTCACCGTTGACGAATTCTAGCTCATTCAGTTTTTCAATTTTGCGAGGACCTGAGTGAACGCGGATCTGTCTGACAACATCAAACTTAACCGGGTCAATGACTCGAACAGTGGGTGTACCATCGCTGAGATACAGATACTTGCCATCGTTGGCCAGCCCCCAGCCTTCTCCGGTGTAACGAAATGTTCCGGTGTTTTTAAGTGTTGCCTGGTCATAAACGATGCAGATATTTTCGCGCCACGTTAGCTGATAGATTTTGCCCTTCAGCAAAGTAATTCCTTCTCCGAAATACTCTTTCGCAAGCGGAACTTTTTGAAGGACCTTTCCGGTTTGTAACTCGACTTTTCGCAACTCTGAGTTGCCATACTGTCCGGTTCCCTCGAACATCTCTCCATCGTGAACCACCAGACCTTGACTAAAGGCTCCAGCATCATGATCGTAAGTAGCCACCAAGCTGATAGGCTTCAATGTAGGTGTGCGGTCTTTCGGGAATGCAAACGCGACTAAACTCAGAAGCACCGCGCAGCCTACACAGCCAAGTCCAACCCAAACTTTCTTACTCATTCGTGGCCTCTCGCTATCCATCGCACGCGAT
>JANODD010000413.1:0-9189 GCA_031412515.1 Planctomycetia bacterium
GGGTTTTTTTTGTCGGTGTTTCGTTTCAAACCGGTTTGTAAATACGCACCACTCCCCACCCAGCGGTTTACACACGAAACCAGCTACCTCCACCCTGCGTTGCTAGTAATGCTGCAATTGATTGTAAGAATTCTTACTTGGCGCTTTTTCCATATTGGCCACTCCTTGGCGATCTGTTACTCTACCGCCTATGACAGCGACAGTTGGTTGTGAGGTCGATCAAGGTTGATATCGGACCATGACAAACTTCGTCGTTGCAAGAGGAATAAGTGTGACCGCGAGGTTGCCCGACTTCTTTCCAAACTTTGCTTGCCGAGCAACGTTTGGTGAGGATACGAAAACCGGTCGATGTGCGAAACATGATGTTTCTCGCTCAGCCAAAACTTACACGTGTTAGTGCGGAGGGAGCCTTAAATGCCCGCGGCGGAAACTAGTAAATCCTGTGTGCATATCCGATGGATGATTCGCAGAGATATGCCTGCAGTATTAGCGATCGAAGATGCGAGCTTCGAGTTCCCATGGTGCGAAGAAGAATTCATTCGCTGCTTGCGTCAACGCAACTGCATCGGCATGGTCGCTGAAATCGATGACAAAGTCGTCGGCTTTATGATCTATGAATTGCACAAGAACCGTTTGCATCTGCTCAATTTCTCAGTGGATCCTGATTCGCGTCGCTGCGGAATCGGTTCAGCCATGATGGAAAAATTGGCTGGCAAGCTGTCGATCGAGCGCCGTAACCGCATTATGCTCGAAGTCCGAGAAACCAACCTCGAAGCCCAACTGTTCTTCAAGACATTTGGTTTCAAAGCGATTTCGGTTCTGCGTGATTTCTACGAAGATACCGTCGAAGATGCTTACCTGATGCAGTTCCGTTACCGGCCTTCCGCTGAAGAACTTGAGATGGACGACGAAAGCGCTCGCCGCTTGGCAAGTTAGAATAACTTGCTAGTCTGAATGTCTTAACCAAAACACTCAACACCTTCACAGCCCCCGCTGTGCAGGTGTTTTTACTTTGATGGACAGTATGCCAAACGAATCGCCACAACCTGAAAAACAAGTTTTGCTTACCGCTTCACGATTCACAGTCGAACTTGTGACCCAGCATCTTGACGATGGTACGACGATGTCCCGCGAAGTCATCAAGCACCCGGGTGCTGTCGTCATTGTGCCAGTGCTCGACGATGGACGCATCTGTTTGATCCGCAACTACCGCATCTCGATCGACCAAGTGCTGCTCGAATTGCCCGCTGGCACGCTCGAGCCACCCGAACCGCCGCTCGAAACCGCCCGTCGCGAATTGATTGAAGAAACCGGCTATCGCTGCAGCAAGCTTGTTCCGCTGTGCGAGTTCTACATGTCGCCAGGCATTCTTGACGAACGCATGTACTGTTTCGTAGCCACTGGTCTAACACTCGGCGACCCAGCCCGCGAACGCGGCGAGCAGATCTCGAATCATCCAGTCACGGTTCCAGAGCTCGCGAATTTACTCCGCACCGGTCAAATCATCGACTCCAAATCGCTCTCAGCTCTTCTCTACTACGCCATGCTCGGCACCGACAAAGATTTTCACTTGAAACTTCCCTAGTGGCGTATGCTTCCAGCTGGCATGGCGAAAAGTCGTAGATGAATGCCGTAGCGGAAGCCGTCAAGGCTTTCGGAGGTTGGATTTACGAGTGCAAAGTCACATGAACGAAATGCTTGACGCATTCCGCTACAGACTTTTCGCCACACCAGCTTCCAGCTTGAGTTCTTTCAAAGAAACTACTTTGCCGCCACTAAAACAAAGCCAAACGGCAATAGCCATAGTTTTAACCGTGTAACTCAATCGATGTAATGCCTTCCTTGAGCGCAGCATGTACGTTAATCACATGCCTCCCCAAGAGCTCACCATCATCGAAAAGGAACTGCTCGCTATTTTTGCACGATCCCCAGGGCGACGCTACGCTTTGCCCTGGGCTTTATTGTCGTGGACTTACAGGCCAAATGCCAGCCGACAAATTCAACTCAGGCTGTAAGCTGCCTGTCGAAAATCTAAATATACCTACCCGTAATACTTTCCGAAAACGCTTTCAACTCATCAGGAGTACCGCTGCCAACAATGCGCCCACCACCTGACCCGCCATCTGGCCCAAGATCAACCAACCAATCACAAGCACGTATGACATCGAGATTGTGCTCAATCACTATCACCGTATTGCCACGCTCAACCAATCCATTCAACACCGACATCAACCTGCGAACGTCGGCGAAATGCAACCCAGTCGTCGGTTCATCAAGAAAGTAAATCGTTCGCCCAGTTTCGCTTCGCGCGAGCTCAGTCGCTAGTTTAATTCGCTGTGCCTCACCGCCGCTGAGCGTACTTGAACTCTGCCCCAGAGCCACGTACCCAAGACCGACTTGCTGTAGACTAGTGAGGAACCGGTAGATTTTTGGAAAGTTCACAAAGAACTCAACCGCTTCATCGACGTTCATAGCCAGCACGTCCGCGATTGATCGATCGCGATATCGAATCTGCAAAGTCTGGCGATTGTAACGCATTCCATTACATATCGAGCAATTGACATACAGGTCAGCCAAGAAGTTCATTTCGATCTTCTCTTGCCCCTGACCCTGGCACTGCGGACAGCGACCGTCACCGGTATTAAAACTAAAGCGGCTTGACGAAAAACCTCGTTGCTTGGCATCTCGCGTATTGGCCCACACGACTCGAATCAGATCAAACACTCCGCAATAAGTCGCCGGAGTGCTCCGCGGCGTGCGACCGATCGGATCCTGGGTAATCTCGATCAGCTTGTCGATGTTCTCAAATCCGGTCAGCGATTGAAACGGTCCAACGCGACCAGCCGCCTGACCAAGTTGCCTGGCAAGTGCAGGCACCAGCGTCTCGCCAATCAAAGAACTCTTGCCGCTTCCACTGACACCGGTAATACCGACCAAGCAACCTAGTGGAATGCTTACGGTGACATTCTGCAAATTGTGCAGCGTCGCACCGGTTAACTTGAGCTGTGGAAGTGAATGCGGTGTGCGCGGCGTTGTAGGTGGATCGATCTTCAGTTCACCACGCAGATAAGCGGCGGTTACCGAACCGGTTTGCGCCGCCACCTCTTCGGGCCTTCCAGCGGCAACAATTGTTCCACCCTGCTTTCCGGCTCCAGGCCCCATATCAATCAAGTACTGCGAAGCTCGCATCATCGCCTCATCGTGCTCGACGACTATGACCGTATTGCCTTGCTGTTGAAGGTCTCGCAAGGATTCGATTAAACGATCATTGTCGCGCTGGTGCAAGCCGATCGACGGTTCATCCAAAATATACCCAACACCCACCAAGCCACTGCCGATGCTGGTCGCCAGTCTTACCCGTTGCAATTCACCGCCGCTGAGAGAATCCGCTGCTCGGCTGAGCGTCAGATAGCCTAAGCCAACTTTGTTGAGAAAACGCACGCGATGCAAAACATCGCTGAGAATCGGAGTAGCTACAAGTTGCTGGTCAGGTCCGAAAACCAGACCAGCAAACCATGCTTCCAGTTCGCTGATGCTGATCGAACAGATTTCAAAGATCGATTTTCCACCTAGCCGGACCGCTAACGCTTCTTTGCGCAATCGCGAACCACCACAGCTCGGGCAAGCCAGCGATTGTTGATACGGTTCGAGCCAACGGCGATCCTCTTCGGTTGTTCGATCGTAAAGCTCCGTCAATTGCTCAATTAGACCAGTTGTAAATTTACGCTGCGCAGCGGGCTTCAGAATCGATAACGGCGAGTCCCATGCGCCGCCGAGAGAAACAAGCAATGCTTCGAACGGCTTGCGAAGGCGACGCTTGACAGCTGTCTCGGCGCCTGTCCAAGGAATAATCGCACCACCTGCCGGCGACTTGCTCCAATCGCGAACGATCAACTCCGCGTCAAACTGATTTTGTTGGCCAACGCCATCGCACTGCGGGCAAGCACCGTAGGGACTGTTGAAACTAAAGGTGCGAGGTTCAACTTCGGCGTAGTTTACTCCACAATTGGGACAAGCGTACTTGGTACTGAATAGAAGTTCATGCCAAACCTCGGAACCACTACTGGAATCAAGATAGCTCGCCGATACTAGGCCATCGGCTAAGCGCAGCGCGACCCGAAGCGACTCGGCCAGACGACTTTCGACTCCGGCGCGTATGACCAACTTATCGACAATCGCTTCGATCGTGTGATTTTTACGGACCTCCAATTCCGGAACATTCTCGATCTCGTACTGCTCGCCATCGACGCGAACTTTCACTAAACCCGCTTTACGGATCGCATTCAGTTCATCGCGATGCGCTCCGCGCCGGCCTCGTACCATTGGAGCCATCAGTACGACTTTAGTTGACTCTGGTAATCGCAGCAGTGTTAGTTGAATCTGCTCAGCCGACTGTTGTGCAATAGCCAGCCCACATGCAAAACAAGTTGGACTGCCAACACGAGCCATCAACAACCGAAGATAATCGTACACCTCGGTCACTGTAGCCACTGTGCTGCGAGGGTTCGCGACGCCGGTACGTTGATCAATACAAAGAGTCGGTTGAAGACCAGTGATACTATCGACATCGGGTCGTTGAAGTTGGTCAAGAAACTGTCGCGCGTAGACAGATAGACTCTCGATGTATTGCCGCTGACCTTCGGCATAGACGGTGTCGAAAGCCAGAGAGCTTTTGCCACTGCCGCTGACCCCAGTAATAACAGTCAGTTGATTGTGTGGCAGGTCGATGTCCACTGATTTCAGATTGTGCGTTCTAGCGCCACGTACAACGATTGCATCTGTACGATTTTCTGGGCTCGATGTTTCGATTGACTTCGTTCGCTTCTTGCGCTGCGTGACCATTGGGGCGTGGCTGTTTCCATCGGTAAGTGTTTTGGTTCTTCAAATCTAAAGCTAACCGACGATTCGCGATTGAGCGAGCCCATCGCCCGTGGCAAGAGGGTGAAGAATGCTTGGCGAGCAAGCGTAGCTGGTTTCGTCAGAAACCGGATGCGATTGAATGTTCACTTGCAAGCTCCGGTTTCTCACGAAACCAGCTACAAAATTGAATTCGAGATAGACGCGGTAGCATCCACGCTGGCAGCGTCAGCCACGTTCTGTTCCCCCCACAAACCCCGTCAAATTGATGCTTTTTCGCAACATTTGGCTAGTGGCGTATCCCATTCATGGAAAAGCTCAAAAACTCGCAAGTCGTACACTGCAAATGAGTTGAGATTACATTCCAAACACGTCTTCCAGTGCCAAGTCCTGCTGGGTGCATGCTTTGCTAATTCGGTCACACGTCCCAGCACAGACCGAAGACTCTTCCGCAAATCGGCAAAAGCATGCATGCAATCACATTGGCAGAATTGGCTTCAACCTTTGTCGGCGTGGCTACGACCATCCTGAAACAGCGATTGTTGCCGGCCCAGGAAGCCGCTCAAGCACTGTGGACGATTCACCGTAGTCGTTGTGACGAATGGAACTATCGACTCGCCTCGCATCGTGATGCGATCAACCGTTCGGGTGCTAGCGCTCGCAACAAAAAGTGGCATGAGGTTATGCCAGTCCTCCAAGAAATCCTGTTGACGGAGCCTCTAACACGAACGCTTGCTTGTTTCGCTTCCCAGCTTGAGGAACTTCAGCTCAGCGATGAATTCTCGCCGTTGCTGCATAGCAATCTTGTGTCGCACATCGAAGCCCGTCATCGTTGCCTGAATTTGATCGTCTTCGGTCAGGGTTTATCAGTCGAATACTCAGTGCGTTTGAATCGACTGAGACGACACTTGGAGATATACTCGGATCAACTGTTGGCTGCGTTACCGCCGACACCGACCGTAGAATCGTACTGTTTCGACGCGAGAGCAATCTTTGATACGCGGATGGAAATGAGTCGCACGGCCGACTCATCGGGCGGAAAGTGGATGCAGCTCCATCTGCAAAGTCTAGAGCGTCAACTGTGGCAGAATTTGCAAAGTCACATCGACTGGCGAGCCGCCAACGGTCGACTGAACCATCGAACATCACAATCAGTGTTGGCACTTTTGCCACCGCCGTTGTTCGATAGCATGGGCATCCCTAGTCGATCAGGATTCAGTGTTCTGACTCACCACGATTCACCAGAGTCAGATGGTAAAACTCTAGATCCAGCCGCCCAATCGTCGCCGATGAATTTTATGATTAAGTCGAGTGCTCATTCACGCAAAGTGAACCAGCCCCATAGTCGAAAGCGTTGGTGAATTTACTACAAAGCCGCCGGTTTTTTACAAAACCAGCTACACAGTCGACCTTGGTCGAAAACGCTGGTAACCGTATTTCAAAATTTGCGGCGGAAGATTTCGCCCGCGATAAATGCAGCTCTCAGCGTATCCGGCTTGCGAAGCATCCGAAGGAATGGACTGGCCATGCGACCCCTGCGATTGACTTCCACTGCGGCACTAGTTTGATCGATAGACTTAGTCACAACAGCTTGAAGCGCGTTCGAAGCGCTAGGCAAACTACTGACGGTATGATCAAAGACCTGAGAGACGCGACCAGAGACTCGTTCATCGGTTAGTGAAATGTCCTCTGCAAGATGATTGCGCATCTCGTGAGCAACTGAAGGGCGAGTGTCAATGGTGCTCAACGGGTCGTCGCCAAGTTGCCGCGACTGAACAACGGTTGCTTCGACGAGCCGAGGCTCGCCAGTTCGCGACGGCGCCAGCCTCTGCGTAGGTCTAACAGGCGGAGGCGTTTGTTGCGAGCGTTGTTGCTGTTGCGGCGGCTGCGTTTGCTGGATTTTATCCCTCAACCGTTCGGCCGCTTGTTGCAAGAATTTTTCTAGATCGCTCGACATAGTGGATTCGCTTTCAGCGATGAAAACCGCCTGCTTGAACCTGGTAGCTGCTCATTGGGTAGCTGGTTTCGTGCGAAACCGGACTGTGCGGATTGGCTAGGAGTTTAATCGTGGCTGACGCTGCCAGCGTCAGCTCGGATTCTAGCATTGCAACCGGTTTCTCACGAAACCAGCTACAAATTTAACAAACCAATTATACCAAAACTCGTTTCCTTGCAGCCCGCTACTTCACTTCATGGATTCGAATATCGCGCCACTGGACTTGAAAAGGTCCGGTATTCTTCGCAATTCCGTGGACTTGCAGACCAATAAAACCGCTTTGGTAGCTTCCAGGATCGTAAATATCCTCGATTTTGCGACCGTTTAGCCAAGTCTGAATGCGGGGGCCGACGGCGCGAATTACATAGCGATTCCACTCACCGTTTTTCAGCGCATCGGTTTTGGTTTGTGTTGGACTGAGCCAACCGCGGCCTGTCGATTCACCGTACACATAACCCGCAGTACCCGGTGACGCTTCAATTTCAACTTGCGGACCATGCACTCTCCCATTGTCTTTCTCAGGGATGCTTTTCGATCGAATCTGCACACCAGAGTTCAGCGCGTTGTCGACTTTGACTTCGAAGGTCAATTCAAAATCACCGTAATCTTTTTCGGTGCACATGAACGAATTTGGGCTACCTTCATTCGTTCGACCAACAATGGTTCCCTCTTCGAACGAGTACTTGGCCGTTCCGTTTTTTTGAGCCCAACCGCTGAGGTCTTTGCCATTGAACAGAGCAGTCCAGCCTTCGCCGCTGATGTTTGGAGCGGCGCTAAAATCTGCTTTTCCATGACCGACCGGCAATTCGAGCGTTAGGGGATCCTTCATTGCAACTTCCTTGGCGGTCAACTGAGCCGCAGTCACCGAAGGCTGCGTCACTTCGCCGGTCGCGCACCATTCGGTTCCGCGTTGCAACGTCACTTGGAACCCCGCACCGCTCATTGCGACTGCATCATGTCCAAGGGTTGTATGGAACACGCGTCCTTTGCCAAAGTTGATCACCATCAACATCGGCTCATGTTCGCCGGTGCCTCCCGTTGCTTTATCGCTAAAGGCCGTCGCAAGCACTTGCATGTTCGTTGCTGGTCCCCGCAGTTCGGCGTACAGTTCATCTTCGGCCTGCATCCAGCTTGTTGGAATGCCGCGCGTGATCGGATGAGCCGCATCGCGAACGATGACTTCGAATGGATGGCGTTTGCCGTGACTACCGCCACCACCGGCTTTGGTATCGCGATCAAACTTGCCTTCCCGCCAACGGATGTATGGGCCGCTCTTTTCGTTGCGACCACCCCATCCGCCTACGCCAATCATTTCATTGTACTCTGGCCATTGCGGGAATGAATTATCAGCCGCATGGACTGAAACAAACCCACCGCCATTCTTGACATACTCCACGAACGCAGCCGACGTTTCTTTGGACCAAGGTTCTCCGTTATAGTTCGAGACCACAACCTGATAGTCCCAGAATTTTGGATTAAAAGTCGACATGTCCCCACCCTTCGCAGGCGTTGTAGCCACATCCACTGCGAAGCGGCCCGTCTTTTCAAGGGTCGCTTTGATTAGCGGTGTCGTCTTCTGCCACTGATGATTGTTTTGCCCATCGATGAGCAGAGTTTTAATCACCGATTCGTTAGCACTTGCCGAAGGCAACGTCAGTAGCACCATTGCGGCGCAGCACAAATAGGATGAATGACGCATGGGGTTGTTCTCGACTTACGAGGAGGTTTTCGAGCGGCACTTTTCCAGCTACTCAAGAAAGGAAACATCACTTTACATTGAAAACCGCTCCCGTGTCAGTTGGAATGACGCGTTTCGCTGCAAAACTGCCGCTTCTTCTCTACTAAATCTGCGACACTTCAGCGACTTTGGACACTCGTCGCTGATCGCCACCGAGTTTACTCGGTGGAATTACGACTTTTGCGGCTAAGTTCGAGCGATCAATGCTACTGTCCGTCGCCACGCGTTTGGTTGCTACGATGGTTTAGACTGATCAGCCGGAAGGCGTTAGAGAGCGTCCCGCTGAGGAGTTTGAACTGATGCTGATCATTACGGTGGTATAGTTATATCAGCCGGAAGGCGTTAGCCTCCGGTTCAATACACAACCGGAGGCTAACAAGAGCGTCCCGCTTGGGAATGAACTTGAAAACGCGGATTTACAGGTGATTTATCAGCCGGAAGGCGTTAGCCTCCGGTTCAATCCACAACCGGAGGCTAACGCCTTCCGGCTGATATGACTATACCACCATAATGACCAGCTTCAGTTCAAACTCCTAAGCGGGACGCTCTCTAACGCCTTCCGGCTGATCAGTCTAAACCATCGTAGCAACCAAACGCG
>JANODD010000414.1:0-6981 GCA_031412515.1 Planctomycetia bacterium
TTTTGTGCCTGGGTTCTTTTGTGCCTGGGTTCTTTTGTGCCTGGGTTCTTTTGTGCCTGGGTTCTTTTGTGCCTGGGTTCTTTTGTGCCTGGGTTCTTTTGTGCCTGGGTTCTTTTGTGCCTGGGTTCTTTTGTGCATTTATTTTAGACATTGGTCGATCGCACCCAGGCAGGATGCCTAGGCTACGGCGAAGCGCACCTTCGAGCATGGGCCATGGAAGCCTGTTATGATATTGGCTTCGCACAGCGTCGAGGCGGCACCGTCATCGAAGTAAATCCTGTGTTTTCGCGATGGCTCAGAAGCACAACATGGCTAAATCGTCAACAGAAAAAGAGTTGCTACCGCCGCAGTTGCTGGCGCGTTTGGAGCGGCTGGAGCTAGTCAGTCGCAAGATCTTTCGCGGCAGGCTCAAGGGTGAACGCCGCAGTCGTCGCAAGGGGCAAAGCGTCGAGTTCGCGGACTTTCGCAATTATGTTCCCGGCGATGACTTGCGGTTCGTCGATTGGAATCTTTACGCGCGGCTCGACAAGCTCTTTCTAAAGCTGTTCTTGGAAGAAGAGGACCTTCACGTTTACTTCCTAGTCGATGCCAGTCCGTCAATGAACTTTGGTGAGCCCACGAAATTTTTCGCTGCCAAGCAAGTTGCTGCGGCGCTGGCATTTGTGGGAATGTGTCGCGGTGATCGAGTGCGGATCGAATTTCTTGGGACGGAGAATAAGTCGAGCCCCGTCCTCCGCGGTCGGTCGCAACTTTGGCGAATGTCCGATTTCGTGCAGTCGATTGAACCCGAACAGGTTTGTGGTTTGACTGACGCAGTCAAACGATTTTGCTTGAAGAACACAGGACGTGGAATCGTGGTGTTGCTTTCGGACTTGATGGACAAAAGCGGTTACGAGCCGGCCCTGCGAATGCTTGTGGGACAGCAGATGGATGTATTTGTGCTCCACATGCTTAGTCCCGAAGAGATGGATCCAGATTTGAAGGGTGACCTCAAGCTGGTGGACTGCGAAGATGAAGACGAAGCCGAGATTTCGGTGAGCACGGCGTTGCTTAAGAAATATAAGTCGACGCTGGCGGCCTATGTCGATCAGGCTCGTCGGTTCTGTTCGCAGCGTGGGATGACTTATCTGCTGGCACGCAGTGACCAGGGTGCGGATGTTTTGGTTGGACAGTATCTGCTCGAAAGAGGGTTGGTGCGATGAGTTGGATCAACATGTTGTCATGGTGGCAGTGGTTGATCATGGCTGCCGTCCCACCCCTGATCGTGATGCTGTACTTTTTGAAGTTGCGGCGGATGCCTGTCACGGTGCCGAGCACTTACCTGTGGCAGCGGACGATCGAGGATTTGCACGTTAACAGCATTTGGCAAAAGCTCCGCAAGAACTTGTTATTGCTGTTGCAGTTGCTGATCATGTTGGCATTGATTTTGGCTTGCCTAAGACCAGGATTTCGAGGCGAAGAAAAGCTTGGCAATCGTGCGATTTTTATGATCGACAACTCGTGTAGTATGCAAGCCACGGATGTGGAACCGACACGATTGGCGAGCGCAAAGAAAAAGGCGCTCGAAATGCTCGATACCATGTCAGGCAGCGATGTGGCGATGGTGATTGCGTTCAGCGATCGGGCGGATGTGAAACAAGGTTTTACGGGTGATCGGCGTCAACTGCGAGCCGCCATCGACTCGATTCTTCCAACCAATCATACCACCGATTTGAACGAAGCGCTTCGGGCCGCTTCGGGACTGGCCAATCCAGGCCGGACTAGCCAGATCGACAACATGGCTGACGTTCAAGTCGCTGAGGCCGTGCCAGCAACGCTGTACATCATCAGTGATGGAGGTTTTGCGGCACCGCAACTAGATCTCGGGAATCTCACGGCTGAGTATTTCTCGATTGGAACGGAAACGCCGTCGAATGTTGCGGTGCTCGGGTTTACGGTTGATCGCAACGTTGAGAAGCCTGGCAAAGTGGAAGCGTTCGCAAGGCTCTACAACTTTGGTTTGGAACCGGTGACGGTATCGGCGAGTCTTTCGATGGACGGTGAGTTGATAGATTCTACCGAGTTGACGCTGGAGCCTGGGTCCGGTGATGGTGTTACGTTTCCAATCGAAAATGCGACTGAGGGTCAATTAAAATTGGAATTGGAAGCGGACGATGATTTCAAGACCGACAACGTAGCGTTCGCTGGACTTGACCCACCGCGGCAATTGGAAGTTGTCTTAGTGACTGAAGGCAACATCGCCCTCGAGACGGCTTTAACTACGGGCCAGGCAAAAGCGATTGCGACGGTACGAACGATCGATCCAGCGAGTCTTGCATCACCGGAGACTCTAAAGCTCGCTGAATCAGGCGATGTGGATTTGTTCATTTACGATCAATGTGCACCGCCAAAGATGCCCGAGTCGAATACCTTGTTCATTGGTGCGACGCCGCCTGATGAGCGCTGGGAAACTTCTGAGATGCAAGGCCCCTTGTTCGTAATTACAACGAATAAGTCTCATCCGATGTTGCAGTACGTAGATCTAGGAACTGTCCGCATTGTCGAAGGCACATCATTGACGCTTCCCGAAGGAGGCACGGAGTTGGTTCGTACTGATGCTGGAATCTTAATCGGCGTTGCGCCGCGCGAAGGATATCAGGATGCGATGTTAGGTATGGCACTTTCAAAGCGGGGGGCTGAAGGGTCGACACCCAACACTGACTGGCCGATCAAGCGGAGTTTTCCGGTGTTCTTTCTAAATTCGCTGGAGTACTTAGGCGGTGCGGTCTCATCGGCTGGTTCGAAGACGATCAAACCTGGACAGCCTGCGGTGCTTAACTTGGCGACACGTTTCGATAAAGTGGAGATCTCAACACCCAGTGGAAAGAAGACTGAAATCGACCGATCGGGTGAACCACAGTTGATTTATACTCAGACTGATGATCTTGGATTTTATGAAGCGAGGCCTGCACAGTCCGATCGCATTCTGCAGTTGTTCACTGTGAATTTGTTCAGCGAGCAGGAGAGCAACATCAAGTCTGCCGCCGAAGTGCAGATTGGGTCGGAATCGGTAGCTGCACAAGGAACTCAGTCTGAGATCGTGCGCGTAGAGTATTGGCGTTGGTTGCTCGGATTGGCTTTGGTCATCTTATTAGTCGAGTGGTACATGTATAACCGTAGAGTTGCCATCTAGTGGCGTATGCTTCCAGCTTGCGATTCTAATTTTTCCCATCCGTGGCGTATGCTTCCAGCTTGCGATTCTTGTTTTTGAAAACTCCTAAAAGAACGCGACGGCAAGCAGGATGCATACCCCACTTTCCACTTTCCACTTTCCACTTTCCACTTTCCACTTTCCACTTTCCACTTTCCACTTTCCACTTTCCACTTTCCACTTACTGCGAATGCATCATCATCTCGGACCAATTAATAACTTGGTCAATCATCATCGACAGCGATTTAGAATGCGTTTTGAGTTCCTCTAACTTTCCGTCTCGCGCAAGGCGTTCGAGTCGTTCGGCGACGGCCGCCATTCGCGTTAACCCGACATAACGCACATTACTCTTGAGTGTATGAACCGCACGGCGGGCTTCGAGGCAGTTGCCGTTCTCAAGGCTCATTTCGAACAACCGGCGCAACCGCGGCGCTTCGCGAGTCAACAAGCTTAGCACTTCGGCAGACAAGCTGGCGTTTCCGTTGAACATTGCAAGTAGCTCTGGCCACTTCGGCGCGTCGTTCAAAATCGTCGCCGCATCCAATTCGAGCGTAGATTCCTCCTCAGATTTTTCTAGTTGCTCAGAAGCAGCTTGCTGTTCAATCGCTGGCTGAGAAATTGACGGAACATCCTTGGAAGTGTTTTTTGGGCCATCGTTAGCTTGCATGACGCTATCAACGGCTTGCTTCAGTGCATTGAATGCGATCGGTTTAACGAGAAAGTCATCCATGCCTACTTCTTGGCAGCGTACTCGATCGCTGGGCATTGCGTGGGCCGTCAAAGCGATGATAGTTTGGCGAGTCCCTTTGGATGCCTCGGCGGCACGTATTTGCAATGTCGCTTCCAAGCCATCGGTCTCTGGCATTTGAATGTCCATCAACACAAGGTCGTATTTGTTTTGCGCACACCGCGCGATCGCTTCTTTGCCAGTGCCCACCGCTTCGACTGTATGTCCGAGTTTCCGGAGCATATCGCTAAGGACAGTTTGGCTGATAGGACTATCTTCGACTAGCAAGATAGTCGCGGCACGTTTCGCAACAGTAAGTCGCTGCGCTAAGGAAGCGGCCAACTGCAGCGTTGTGCTTTCCGGTGATTTGCTTTGTAAGGAGTCATAAAGGTCAGCTCTCCGTTGCGGCATCGCTAACCAGTCGATGTCTGCGTAAGCCAACCAACTTGGTAGGACGCGTGGTCGTGAATAAGAAAGAGGGATAAGAAAGACCCATTTTACGACAACAGGAGGATGTTTGATTTCACGATTCGTTAACTCCCGATAGTCGGTGACGATGACGGTATGATTGCCGGCATCAAAGAGGCGTGCGGGCTGGCGTGCAACAAGTTCTTCAATGGACATTTCATGGACGGTGAAGCCTGCTTGGGCAATCTCGCGTCGCAAAATGCTCCGCTGCAGACCCTCGGAAGCTGCTAGCACGACAGTTATATCAGGATCGCTGGCGTCGTTTTTCAGCGGCACATTTGCGGCTTGAGGATCAGGAGCCGCAATGGTTAGTGGCACATCGAAGTAAAAACAACTCCCTTCACCAGGAGTGCTGTTTACCCCGATCGTTCCGTGCATGCGAGTGACAAGTTCACGACAAATGGCCAGTCCAAGTCCAGTGCCACCGTAGCGGCGCGTCGTGCTGTTGTCGGCTTGTCGGAATGGATCAAAAATAATATCTCGTTGAGTAGGTTCGATACCAATGCCGCTGTCGTAAATTTCGATACGTATCCAACTTTGATTCAACGCCCTGTTCAGGATGTCTGAATCGGATTGGTCGGCGCGATGGTTAACGCGACTTGCGGTAGCATGAACCCGGATTCCGCCGCGTTCGGTGAATTTGATGGCGTTGCCGAGCAGATTTAAAATCACTTGACCAAGTCGCTGACTGTCACCAACGACCCACTCCGGCAAGTCGGGCTCAAGGTCAATCAACAACTCCAGGCCTCGCAACTGGGCGCGGGCTGCGACCGATACAACTGATTTTTCAATGCACTCGATGAGCGAGAAGGGTGCATTTTCAAGTTCCAGTTGATGAGATTCGATCTTTGAAAAATCGAGTAAATCGTCGATCAAAGTGAGTAAGTTGCCGGCTGACAATCGGGCGAGTTCGACGTATTCGCGTTGCTGGTCGTCCATCTCGGTGTTCTGCAACAGTTCATGCAGGCCGATGATACCGGTCAGCGGAGTGCGCAGTTCATGACTAACGTTTGCCACAAACTCGCTCTTCGCGATACTTGCTTGTTCCGCGTTTTCTTTGGCGCTTCGCAGCTCTTTTTCGGTATTCTTCCGACGTGTGATGTCACGAATGAAAATTGCCCAGCCGTTCGAATTTTCGATGGTCAGTGGATGAGCGGAGATTTCAGCTTCAAACCAGTTATCGTTGCTGCGTCGCAGTCGGACTTCGATTCGGCGTCCTGTCGCGTCTTTGAGTAATCGGTTGAGCGGCCCGCGCTGATCGAAACCGGTGCCCGCGATGAGGGATGAGTCGGTACTGTCAGACGTCTCCTTGGTGTCAGAAGTTGCCGGCTGCATGATCGAACCCAACGGCGGATGGGATTCGAGTTGGTCGGCGGTGTAGCCAAGAATTCGTTCGCAAGCTGGATTGGCTTCCATCACGTGACCGGCGGTATCGACGATCAGAACGGCATCTAAGGCTGCGTTGATAAGAGCGTGGGCAAGTGATTCGATGCGTTGCAGTTCCAAGCGGCTGGTGAATTCGTCGGTGACGTCCCAGAAGATTACTTGGACACCGCAGATTTCGGATGATGTATTGCGAAGCGGGGCTTTGCGAACTTGCATGTAACTTCGGCGACCATCTGGAAGTTGCGTTTTTTCGATATCGTTGAATACTTCGCCAGCGTTCATGACCGCTAAGTCGTCGCGGCGAAATTTTTCAGCTGTTTCGGGTGGAAACAAATCCTCATCTGTTTTGCCGATTACTTCTGTGATATCACGCCCGAGCAACTCGCAAAACGACTGAGTTGCAAAAGTGAAGCGGCCCAACATATCCTTTTGCAACACGTAGACGGGCAAATGTTCAAGCAAGGTTTGGCGTTCGGCTTCGGACTGCAAGTAGGCTTGTTGGGCATCATTTTGTGTTTTGATGGCAGCGTTCAACTGAGAATCGCTCGTTCGCAACTTCTCCGACTGACTCTTCAAGCGACGGGTAACTCGCATCCAGCTACGAGCTTGTTTCTGCTCTCGTGATTGCCGAAAAGCATAGGCCCATCCAAGGGCGGCGACGGCCAGCACATTGCAAAGCATGTCGAAGCTCGCCGCTTGCCAATCCCCGTCGACTCCTCTTGTAACCGCGGCGGCGGCGAACGTGACGATGCTAGTCGCTATTAACCAAGTTGCATAACGGTGCGGAACGAGAACTAAGCAAACAGCAATGACGGGAAGTGAAAGGTAGACAAAATGCGCAGACAATTGCCACTTCAGGGCATAGGGCAGGTGACTGGCAATGATCGCCGAAACCGCCAATACAAGAATTTTAAAACTAGGTTTGCGAAGCATTTTTAGGGTCTGATTTACTTTAAAGTTCGAGCGTGCCACCCTAAAACTAAAGTTGGATGAAGCACTAGTGCTTCAACGCAATTTAACTTTGGGGTTCGACAACATGACGTTAGCCTGTGACTGCCGAATCGGTGAGCCGTCGGCGCTAGCCGCGGGTGAACGGAGTAGCTGTCGTTCATGACTAGTAGTTGATCTAGTTCCAGTTCTCTTGATGGATATTTCCGGGCTTTAGGTAGGCCTTCATTGGTTTAAGTCATCCGCTTCGTTCACCCGCGGC
>JANODD010000415.1:0-18500 GCA_031412515.1 Planctomycetia bacterium
CGCTAACTTCTCAGCGAGGCGATTTTCTAAACTGACTACGTCCCTTCTACATTAGTCAGCACCGCTCAAAGTTGCGAATCACCAATCGCAACCACACCAGCCAATGTTACCAAACTGGCTGGTTCTACGTTGCGAACGACACTTCGAAGGCGAGAGCAAGAAGAATCCTTCAGCCAAGCGACCCTACTCGAGAGATCAGCGTCCAGTTTGTTTACAGGTCTGTATCGCACTGATCGTCACGACTAACGGTATCCCAGTCGGCTACGAAGCTTTCGTTGGTAATTGTCATGATAGTACGACTGTCGAGGAACTCGTTACCAGTGTTGAGGATAAGCATGGTAAGGCTAATCGAATCTGGAATGGACCGCGCTATGGTTAGCGAAAAGAATTTCAAGTTCTTGCGCGGGCGCGATGGTAAATACATTGTAGGTACACCTAGAGCGTGCTTACGCAAATTTGAGCAACATCTGATTGAGCAATCTTGGGAGCAGGTTGAACCAGGCGTTGAAGTAAAATTGATTTTAACACCCGATGGTGAAGAGACTTATATTCTGGCTCGCAGTGTCGAGCGACGCGCAAAAGAAAAGGCACTCTATAATCGCTTTTTAGAACGTATGGAAGCTGGGCTTGAGGCGATACAGAAAGCAATCGAGAGTGGTCGTTTACGTGAGGAGAAAATGGCCTATTATCGGCTTGGTCGACTCAAAGCAGAGAACTCACGAGCGGTATTAGAAGGGACAGGCAATGCAGTGACCTGTTCTCTGCAATTGTCAAACTCTGAGGATGAAGCGAGCTTTTCGTGCCTTTTGTGTTTTTCGTGGTTTAACCTGTGATTGTTTTATGAACCACGAAAGTCACGAAAAACACGAACAGATTAATTCGAGTCTTTTAGTGCTTTCCAGAACGTCACTGAATGCATTGCGTACTACCTCACCAAGCGCCTTGCAACTCAGTAGCCACGAAGTTCCAATGTCCAGTACTTCACCTGCGATTCTTCCTACCCGCTGACCTTGCTAATGAATAAGTAGAATGTTTGCTCATCAAAGGAAGCGGGATTGGCTTCTATTTTGGCCGAGGCGTCGGCAAGTTCTGTCCAAACTGCGTTTGCTGCAGAGCCGCGAAGACGATGAGCGATCAGTTCTACTGCCTTAAAATCTTGGCTGGCGAAGGCGTTATTTAATCGTTCAATCTCCGCTGGAAGCTGCTCAGTGAGCATACGACGTAGTTCGGTTCGCAATTCGTCGAACTCGCTTATCGGCTCCGTTGAAAACGACAGCTGAGGTCTATCAGGTAACTGCAACAGAGGCTTTAGATGTGTACTTAACTCTTCGAACTCAATCGGTTTATTCAGCACTGCGGCAACGTTCAATTCGACGGGACAATTGGTGCTGCTAAAGTGGCTGTCAGCTGTGATGATATAAATTAGCGATTGCGATCCACCGGGCAGTGACCGAATAGTACTTATTAGACCGAGACTTTTCTGCTTTCCAACGTGCAGATCTAAGAGAACGAGCTTCGGAAGTATTTCTTCATAAAGTGTCAACGCACGCACTAGATTATTGGTGCTACACGCCTTAATGCCTAGTCGGTTTAAATAGTTGCGAAGCAACAGGCGGTTCACCTTGGAATCATCGACAATAAGCGCAGTCAGCGACTTATTCAATTCGTCGTCGCGTAACAACTTGCTTAAAGTACTCTGTCGATTAACCGGACCTTGGGGTTGCGAGGCGGAATCATCACCTTTGACGAGATTCGTTGGCAAGCGAATGGAAAATACACTTCCTTCGTCTAGCTTGCTCTCGACTGTAAGTGTGCCCTGCATGGTTGCGACCAGGGAAGCGGTGATGGGCAACCCTAGTCCTAGTCGTGGACCAATCACTTGCGGCCCATCGTGCGGATTGATGCGGACGAAGTTCTCAAAGATACGATCAAGATTTTCCGGCGCGATGCCACATCCTGTATCGCGAACCGAGACGTTCAACCAAACAAACGCGACTTCGCCTTCAGATCCTGCATTTGCCTCAATCCATGTGCGACATTCGATCTCGCCAGTCTGCGTATAGCGGATCGCGTTTTGAATCAAATTGATCAGAATCTGCCGCACTCGGTATTCGTCTAGTTGAAAGAACGCACCGTCAGGTAACTCAGTGACCGCATGCAGCTTCAACCGCTTGCGACGAGCGTGTCCGTTCATCAGTTTAACACAATCGCTCGTCAACTTACCTACATTCGTTCTTTCCAAGTGAAGCGTTAGGGGAGCCCCACTTTCGGCACTTGAAACGTCTAGCAGATCGTCGACGAGATGCCGTAGAGTCCGCGAAGCGTTGTAAGCCAGATCGGCACGTTGCTTTTGGCCATCAGTCAATCGGCCATGGCGGAGCAATCCGAGCATGCCGAGAATCGCGTGAAGCGGCGTCCGCAGTTCATGACTGACGCGAGCAAGGAACTGCGTCTTAGCGTTATTGGCTTGCTCGGCAGATTCTTTGGCCAGCTCCAGTTGATTCGTAACCGCCTCAAGTCGCCCGAATGCTCGGTCCAATGAAGCGATGGCTGGCGAGAAAATAAAAAGCCCCTCGCAGATTAATACCAGCAGTGTAGCAATCAGCAGGCCACGTTCGATCCACTGCAATCGACTGACTCGCTGCCTGGCTTCGAATTCATACTGAGCGACGATGGTATCCATCAAAGACAAGAATGAATCACTATGTTTGAGCAACTCTGTCCGTTCATCATCGCGAGCCCAAACAGAATTTGGATCATCCATGCGTGCAATCACGGACTTTACGATTTCTTCAACACGAACGAAATCATGCTCGATCTTGGCGAACAGGTCATTGATCGGCTGGCTGTTGGCTCGTGAAAGGCCAACCGTGCGAGATGCATTCACCAGTCCCAGATGGTTGGCGCGCCAAACGTTTAGCGATTCCTGCAGACCTGCTGTTGAGCGTTGATAGGTCGATGATTCGTCGGCCAATTGGGGCGGCGTATCATTCTTAAATGTGCCGCGGTTGGCATCGAGTGCCAGAATAATTCGCGGAATGCGTTGGCTCAACATCCGCTGACGGCCTGCGATGTTGACCGTAGTAGAATCCCCCTGCAAAGTTGCGAGCGACCATTGCACAAGCACTTGTCCAGTCATGGTCAGTATTGCGACCATACTGAGCGCGAGGATATAGAGCCACTTGATGGTTCGAGTTTGGATGGTTGCAATATTGCTAGCAGGCATGGTTAACCCACTTCTGAGATGTCGTCGTCCAAGGCTTCTGAATCAGATAAACGCGAGACATCAATATGGGTTGCTACGATTTTCTTGCGAAGGCTTGTACGCGTCATACCGAGAATTTTAGCTGCTGCAGCTTGGTTGCCTTGGGTGTGTCGTAGCACAAGCGTTATCAGCGAACGATCGAGTTCTGCAATCGCATCGTCATATAAGTGATCGGTTTCGCTGCTAATGCGTTTTTGAACAAAACGAACAAGATCCCACGTGCCGATCTCGCCAGTGCACACGATTTCGTCGTGCATGTCGTGCACGTTTGAATGTCCACCGTCTAGCGCTTGATGGAGTGCTGCGCCGGCTAAGACGGCTCCCTGTGATTCATGCAGTGCTGTTTGTAGGACGCTCTTCAGTTGAGCTACATTGCCTGGCCA
Source organism: Planctomycetia bacterium (assembly GCA_031412515.1). Classification (GTDB taxonomy): domain Bacteria; phylum Planctomycetota; class Planctomycetia; order Pirellulales; family Pirellulaceae; genus Aureliella. Next base: position 3,649 of record JANODD010000415.1, read on the forward strand.
ATCGTGATTGCGCAACAGGCTTAAGGCCGAGGCACTAACTCGCGGTGGTCCTTGATTCTGATTTGTAGCGGTGACGTGGGCCAGGCGTTGCATGAAGTGGGATACGAGCAGTTCCAAGTCTTCTTCGCGTTCGCGGAGCGCAGGGACGCGAACTGTGTAAGGGCTGAGGAAGTAATACAGATCGCTTCTTAAAATTCCGCGTTCAAGCAACTGACGGCTCGGCACGGAAGTAGAGATAATTAATCTCGTTGCGGTCGGACTGCTTCCGACACAAGCTCGAAGCGCTGCAATCAGTTTTGCTTGCGTTGCATTTGAAAGTGAAGTAAGGTCTTCAACGAAAAGCGTTCCTCCACGACTCTGCGGAAAGTGCTGATCAAGCGAATGTTTTTCGGTGTGCTGCAGCGCTTCGGTCAGCTCCTCGCTATTGACTTTGAAGAACTCCGCTTGCTGTCGCGTGCCATAAGCGTGAATCGCACGGGCGATCATTTCTTTGCCTGTGCCAACTTCGCCCTCGATCAAGACGGTGTCAGGCAAGTTCGCCAGTCGACCGATGTTCTTATAGACTTCTTGCATCGCTCGGCAACGACCAATCAGTGCGTCGCTTTCAGGACTATGGATCGAAGCACTTTCTACAAGAACCGGCAAGCGTGTTAGAGTCCGGTACTCGAGAGCTTCATTCAAACGTTTCTTGAGCAAGCCGAAGTTAATAGGCTTGGTCAAATAATCGAAAGCGCCACGCTTGATGGCTTCGATGGCCGTGTGTGCGCCCGATTGGGCGGTTATATACAGAATGGGGCGCAGGCGATCGTGAGCCACCAGTTGTTTGATTTGATCGAGCCCCAAACCATCGGGGAGCATGTGGTCGAGGACGATAACGTCAAATCGTTGTTCAGAGGCGAGCCGAATTCCATCGGCAATCGTCAATGCCGAAGTCATACAAGTCGCTGCACCGGGGATTAGTCCGTGCACAAGCGTTGCCATGCTGGGATCGTCGTCGATGACGAGAATGCGAGCGGTTTTGTGTACGGAATTAGACATTAGGTTCAGTCGAGTAAACTTGGGTTCGCCCCAACATGCCGCCACATGCCAGGGAAACCGATAGAGTCCAATCTTGATCAATGACCGATTGTAGCTGCATCGTTAGCATCGAGCGACTTCAGGTAGAACGGATTCGGGTCCGTCCCACCCAAGTGTTGTGCTGAGCAGGGTTAGAGAACACGCTTGGTCAACCCAGCGCATTAAAAGTTGTAATGCCACTGAGTGTATAGGAAGTCCGCATCCCCATTGAACAGTGCTGCGCCAGCGGAGTTGGTGCTTTTGTCGTAGAACTTGCCAGCGAAGAAGTGCGAGTATCCCATGACGAGGTCGCTGCGTGAGTTGACTTTATAAGTACCTAGAACGTCGATTTCGTGACCAAGGTCCTTACTGCCGACCGTTCCGCCTGGATTAAAGGCTCCGCCATTGACATTGTAAGGCCCTTGGTTTCCGTTGCTCAATGCAAAATAATGGTACCACGTCAACACGGTAATCCTTTCCGTTGGATTGAAAGTGAACAGCGAGTTGATGTCATGAATATTTCGACGCGCGTAAAAGTCCATGAAACCTAAGTACTTGTGACCAAGCGGAAATAGTTGGTTCCAGCCGTTGTTGATGGAATCGTCGCCGCTCGCCCAGTCATAGAACAGCCATAATGTTGGCTTGGAATCGCCTTCCAATCTGCGACCACCACCAAAGGTCAATGAAAACGCGGAGATATCCGAGCTGTCCGGATTGCGACCGAACTGATATCCGAACTCGTTATCCCACAGAAACCCATCGACTTCGCCTTTGAGCAGAGTGCCGACGGTGTGAACGCGAGTAAAGGTCGTGTTGTCTTCAAACCCTATATAATAGGCGTCGATTGGATTTTCAAAGGTCTTGTTCGTGTTATAGACGCCGTACAAAACCTGATTTTGATTGGGAGAATCGAAGTTGTGAAAGTCCACGTTCATAGGCCGAACGAGGAATGCATCTGTCGAGTTTTCTTCACTATTCCAATTTAGTCTTCCACCTTCAAACCGGCGGCGAGTATTGGCCCAGTCCAAAGGCGAAATCAAGCGTTGCGAACCGAATAGCAACTCTTGTCGGCCACCGCGGACGGTCAACTTGCCAGCGTCCGCATCAAGGGCCACTACATCGGCGAATAAGTTCTGTGCGTCGAGCTGGTTGACTTCAATCTGCCGCGGCGCAAAATTCTCATAGGAACTGCCAGCGTCTAAACCTTCGGCGAACAGTCGAACACGGTCGTTCATTTTGTAGTCGAAGTACAAGCGAGTGCGATCCAGAAGAAAGCTGTCGTCGCGACCCGTCAAACCCGCTCCACGCATATTGTGTTCGTTGTGGTAGCGGAGTCGATACTGACCGCCGATGTCCAGCTTGCCGTCACCAATCGGGATCTGCTTGAGCCCTTCGCCCAGGTTTGAGCCCTTGTAGCTCGGGTTGTTTAAATAGCTAAAGTCGTTTAGGTAGAACGGATCTTTATAGGCTCCGGCGACTTTCTTCTTTAGCTCTTCGGCTTTTTTCTTGGCTGCTTCGGCAGCTTTTTTGTCAGCAGCGGCCACGTCGGCTGCTGCCGCAGTCGGAGCTTGCACCAAGGAGTTGTAGGCAACCAAATCGGCTGGGACAAGCTGGTCGTCTTGCACTGATTCCAACGGGAAGGTGCGTGCATCTTCCTCTGTTACCTGCTGGGTAACTGCTGAATGGTTACTGCTGCTAGAAAACTCTTGTGGAGTTGCGGAAGCGTGCTGTTGCACAAACGAAGCGGCGAACAACGTACAAGCGAGTACTCGCACGCGTGTAATATGTCTCACGACGGAGATTCCTTCCCAGTTAAAGCAAGCTAGCGTTTACCATCCATAGCAAACGACTCTCTTACCGATTGACCGTCCGCCGCCAGACTTTCAATGGATAGTCGTGGTCTTCGGCGTTTTGCTGTCGGACAATCATCGCTGGTATTGCGTACCGTTACAAACTACGGAACCGGAAAGCGATCAAGACGCTGTGGACACCTCACGCAGCAGCACTTGAACTCGTGGGCTAAGTGTCGGAAAGCGAATGGCGAGAAATGCTGCTTAGTTGTCAGTTTAGATGGACGCCAAAGTCAAACTTCACACTTGACGACTGCGCAATCGTGCCTGCAGCGAAGTCAACGTTGCTTCGAGAGCGGGAATGGTTTGAGCCCGCAACAGCTCCAGTTCAGTGATCGAATCGCCAAGCAGTTCTTGTATCAACTGGATCTTTCCAGCAATCAGCCCCTGCTCAAGGCCTTCCTCACGGCCCTCTTCACGGCCTTCTTCACGGCCTTCCTCACGGCCCTCTTCTTTACCTTTCTTCAGTCCAATCTCTTCGCCTTCTTGACGCGCACCAGAAATAGCCCATTCGTGGTCACGGAGTGCTTTTTCGCGTTGGTCGTACATTATTCGATCCTCTGTTTTGGAAGCAATCGATTCGATCACGCCAATGGCTTGATCGAACTCTATGCCTGGCAGCAACTTACGTAAACTCGCCGCGTCATACTGGTGAGCGTAAAGCAAAAGGAAAACCCACTGGTGGATTTTGTCAGCTGTAGTGATCGTCCTTTCATCAAGATTATACTTCGTCAGCTCCACAGTGTGAATCTCGATAGAATCCTCCAGCCATCGCCCACTGCCTTGGTCGATCAACTGGAAGCAATGGTGCGGTTCAGGTGTATCTGCAAAGAGCTTCTTATTAAGCAAGCAGATCGAGATCGCAGGCCGAAGCTTTGCATAGTTGTCGCCTTTACTGAGTTGATCGACATAGAGACTGCAACCGTAGTAAACGATGCGCTGCACTAACCCGGGGAACTTAGAGACCTGCATTTCGATGTTGAAAAACCTCCCGAGCGAATCTCGAGCACGGACATCGAGAATGATCTGTTTTGCGTCAGCAAATTCCTGGTAGCTAAACGGATTGAGGATTTCAACAAAGACGATTGGCTTGTCAAGCTTCAAGATCGCATTGAGCAATCCAATCAAAGCGAGCGAATTTTCGGGGCTTCCGAAAATCTTCTTGAACACAAAATCGACGATTGCGCGAATACCAAGTGCCATGAAAACACCCACTATCTCAAAAAGGCATGTGCTGAGTTTATCATTTTCAGCTCTGCGCGCGGACGTGAACAGAAAGTGACCACGTGGGCATTTCGTGTCCACTTCTAACAGTACCTTGTGAGTAGCATTACCCCGCAGTTTCGCACACAAAGCAGGCAGCATCGTTGCGTGCGATTTCTTTGGGCATTTTGTTTAGGGAAATCCCTTCCCCGCAATCTATCACGCAAGGTTCTAACACGCCCGTAACATCGTGATTGGCTTCTCTCGACCACTACGTTGCATATTGAATGGCATCTTGCCTGCTATTTAGAAGCAGCAAGCAAAGTGGCTTCGAAGTGTTCGCCGTCGCTAAAGCTTTTCAAAACTGTTTAGCGAAGGGCCGTTCATGGTCGCCAAAGTTCCAAGTTACGAAGCTGCACCTAACCAAGTAACGCGACGCACGGCGCTGAAAACAATCTCGACAAGCGTGGCGGCGACTGCGGTACTTCACTGGCCAGCATTCACTCCTGCCGTTTATGCATCCGATGCACCCGAACGCACAAAGATCAACTTTGGCTTCATCGCGTTGACGGATTGTTCACCGCTAGTCATTGCCCACGAAAAAGGACTTTTCAAAAAATACGGACTGCAATCAACTCCGGTAAAACCAGCCAACTGGGCGGCAGTTCGAGATGCACTCGTCAAAGGCGACGTTGACTGCACGCACATGTTGCTGGGCATGCCCATCGCCAGCACGATGGGACTGGGCGGAACGAAAGCAGTGCCGCTCGTGATCCCATGGATTCTGAATCGCAATGGTCAAGCAATATCACTTAAGACAGATTGGAAATCCAAAGTCGCAGCCGACCCAAAAGCACTCAAAACGCTGGTCGAAGCAGCAACGAAGAAAGGCCATAAACCGACGTTTGCGATGACTTTTCCGCCCGGCACACACGCGATGTGGTTGCGATATTTTCTGGCCGCCGGCGGCGTTCATCCTGACAAAGATGTTGACCTCATTACCATTCCGCCGCCACAAATGGTTCAAAACATGAAGGTCGGCAAGATGGACGGCTTTTGCGTTGGCGAACCATGGAACGCGCGAGCAATTGCCGAGAAAGTGGGCTTCACCGCCATCTCAACTCAAGAGATCTGGGCCGATCATCCAGAAAAAGTTTGTGCCTTCACCGCTGATTATGCAAACAAGAATCCAAAAACAGTGAAAGCCGTCTTAAAGGCACTGCAAGAGGCGAGCGTCTGGTTGGATGATCTCGGCAATCGCCCCGAGCAGTGTGACATCCTTGCGAAAGACGCTTACATCAAATGCGACAAGCAACAGATCCTTGGTCGTCTGCTCGGTGACTACGACTACGGCGACGGACGCAAAACCAAAGATCCCAACTACATGATCTTTAATCAGCGTAACTGCAACTATCCGCAAGCCGCCTATGCGAAGTGGTGGTTGACTCAGTTCCGTCGCTGGGGCATGGTCGAAGGGGCACCCGATTACGCCGGCATTGCTTCCAAGGTCATGCAACCAAAACTCTACGAAGAAGCCATGAAAGAAATGGGAGTGGAAGTCAAAGGAGCTGATGATTCAGCTTGGACAATGTTCGATGGCGTGCGGTTCGATCCGACAGCGGATTGTGAAGCTTACGCAAAGAGTTTCCCAGTTCACAACCTCAAATGATAGGATTGCGATGAGTTTTGCCAAGTTCAAAAAATTGTTGCTCGACGGCATCTTGCTACCCGCAGTTGGAATTGGGTTCGTGATGTTCTTTTGGTGCATCCTGTCTGCGCTGACGTATGACATGGAAGCCAAAGTAAGCGATTTCCCGTCGCCGATTACCACTTGGAACGATAGCGTGAAGTACTTTGTGCATCCGTTCTCAAGCAACACAGAAGAAGGCTTTGACGGTATCGGACTGGAGACGTGGCGGTCACTCAAGCTGGTTGCCATGGGTTATGGGATGGCCATCCTCGCCGCCATCCCAATTGGGTTTTTGCTCGGCGGCAGCCACAATTTTGCACGCATGTTCGATCCGATTTTTCAAGTGCTGCGTCCGATCTCACCTCTGGCTTGGTTTCCACTAGCCGGTTTGATTGTGATTGCGATTCGCAGGCACAATCAGGAGATCGATGCAACCCAGTTGCAATGCATCTTCACGATCGCCATGTGTTCAATCTGGCCTACGATCTTGAACACCGCTGTCGGTGTCCGAGCGATTCCGCAAGATTATCTCAACGTAGGAAAGGTCTTGCGGCTGTCCCCTTGGAAATTATTCACTCGCATTCTTCTTCCTGCCACGATTCCCTACATGTTCACCGGCTTTCGTTTGAGTCTTGGAATCGCTTGGTTAGTCATCGTGGCCGCCGAAATGCTGTCTGGGAAAAACGGTATCGGTGCATTTGTGAACAATCAATATCAATCAGGGACTTATGGACCGATGATCGCCGCCGTGATTGTGATCGGAGTAGTTGGTTTCATGCTTGACCGCATTATGAATTTGATTGAGAAGAATTCCATGCTGCTGTTGAGTTTACCTTCGCGGCTTGGACGAATGTTTGGACGTTTGAGCTCGTCGAGCGTTAGACCTTCGCTTGAAGCGGCTACCAGTCGCATGCTGCCCGAAGGGCCTCTGCTAAAGAAGGAGAGTGCGGATGTCGCTACTTGAGCTCCGAAGTGTTAGCAAATCATACGGTGGCCGCGCGAATCAGACAGTCGTGCTTAATAACGTCAACTTGTCGATCGAAGAAGGTGAATTTGTAGCCATCGTCGGTTACTCAGGCACGGGCAAGACCACGCTGATGTCCATACTGGCTGGATTGCGGAAAGCGGATGTTGGTGTGGCAACCATGGAAGGTGTACCCATAACTGGACCCAATCCACAACGCGGCTTGGTGTTCCAGAACTATTCGTTGCTACCATGGCTGTCAGTCCTAGATAACGTCTTGTTCGCGGTTCGCCAAGTGTTTCCCAAGTGGAGTTACGCTCAGCAGTGTGCGCAAGCTGAAAAGTATATCGCTTTGGTGAACTTGACCGCCGCAATTGGCAAACGACCCAGCGAGTTGTCCGGCGGGATGCGCCAGCGAGTTTCGCTCGCTCGAACGTTAGCCACTCAGCCAAAAGTCTTGCTGCTCGACGAACCACTGTCGGCGCTCGACGCGCTCACACGCAGGACTTTGCAAACGGAGATTCTGGCGATCTGCGAACAGGAACGCTGCACCGTCTGCTTGATCACCAACGATGTGGCCGAAGCCGTGTTGATGGCAGATCGCGTGATCCCGCTGCTTCCCAGCGCGCATTCTGGCGCAACGCTAGGTGAAGGTACACGAGTGTCGTTCCTAAGGCCACGCAACGCTTCTGAGGTTTGTGCACTGCCTGCGTTCAAGCAAATCAAACGGCAAACGATCGAACGACTCATGAGTGCCCGACAACAGTCCCTTGCTAACGAATTGGAGCTGGCCACGGTATGAATACAAAGTTCCTCGAGTGCTGGCATTTACGCAAAGAATTCGTGACCGACAAGGGAAAATTTGTCGCCGTCAAAGAGTTCACGCTCAACGTCGCTGAGGGCGAGTTCATTTCGATCATCGGTCACAGTGGCTGCGGCAAGAGCACTGCACTATCGATGATCGCAGGACTTTATCCGCTCGATGGCGGCGGGATGATTTTGGATAACTTGGAAATTGTTGGAGCCGGCACTGATCGTGCGGTTGTATTTCAGTCACCCAATCTGTTGCCATGGTTAACCGCGATTGAAAACGTGATGCTAGCAGTAGAACAGGTGACGCCACGTGCTTCGTTTGAAGAGCGACATGCGATGGCCGCTCATTGGCTCGGTCGCGTTGGCCTGCGACGGTCGCTGAACAAACGTCCTGCCGAACTGAGTCAAGGTATGCAGCAACGTGTTGGTATCGCGAGGGCTTTTTCATTACAACCCAAAGTGCTTTTACTCGACGAGCCGTTCGGAATGCTCGATTCGCTGACTCGGATTGAATTGCAAGACGTATTGCTGGACGTATGGGGTGCACATCGCATTACCGCGCTAATGGTAACTCATGACGTCGATGAAGCCGTCACACTCAGCGATCGAATCGTTATGATGACCAACGGGCCAGCTGCAACGATTGGTAAAGTGCTGGACGTGCCCTTTGATCGTCCTCGCGATCGGGCTGAATTGAGCGAATCGCAGGTGTATGCAGATTGCAAAGATCAAGTGCTCGCCTTCCTAGCGCATCCCGTCGCTGAGGTTGCTTCGAATAATCGCACTCGTGAAGCTATTGCGAGTCCTCTATAAATGCCAGCCGAAGCGACTTTGCCGAAAACTGAACTGCCAAAGCTTGAGCCTGCGCCAGGTCACTTCGATTTGCTCAGTCAACTTTTGGCTGAACAAGCCGAAATGACCGCGGTCGAGCAGTTTTCGCATTGGCACAACTCGGCTTTGCACGAACCTGCAACGGCAGGCGTCGCTTACCAAGCCTTGTTGCCTACTTCTCCGTTGCAGTTGGGACAGCAATACGCTTTCGAAGTAGATCTAGATGCTTGCAGTGGCTGCAAAGCCTGTGTGGTCGCGTGTCATACACTCAACGGGCTCGACGAACTTGAAACGTGGCGGAAAGTCGGGCTGCTAAACAGTACAACGAGTTCTCTGCCGATTGTGCAACATGTCACGACCGCTTGTCATCACTGCGTCGACCCAGGTTGCCTCAATGGCTGTCCCGTGCTGGCTTATGAAAAGGATCCATTGACCGGAATTGTGCGGCACTTGGATGATCAGTGCTTTGGTTGCAAGTACTGTGTGATGATGTGCCCTTACGAGGTTCCTCAATACAATCCTTCGCTCGGAATCGTCCGCAAGTGCGATATGTGCGCCGGACGACTAGAACAAGGCGAAGCCCCCGCCTGCGTTCAAGCTTGCCCGAACCACGCGATCAGGATCACGGTGGTTGATGTCGAAACCGTTCGATCAACTACATCGGAGCCAAGTGTTCGACTGTTGAACACTGCTCCGCTAAGTAACATCACGCGGCCGACGACTCAATTTGTTTCCAAACAACCATCGATCCATCCAAGTACTCAGGATGTGTTTTCGCGTGAGGACGTGGTTTCGCGTGAAAGTGTGTTGGTGGAGGTGCAACCAGGACACGAACCTCTTGTTGTGATGTTGGTGCTGACGCAAGCGAGCGTCGGAGCTTGGTGTGTTCTGGCCGCCGCCGTTTTTTTTGATCTGTGGCCTGCAGGTTATGTCCTGGCAGCTAGTGTTACGGCGTCACTGCTTGGGTTCATCGGAGTTCAAGCGGCTTTGTTGCATCTCGGGCGACCGTGGTTGGCGTTTCGATCAATTTTGGGATGGCGACGGAGCTGGCTCAGTCGCGAAGCAATCGCTTTCGGGCTCTATCTCGGCGCTGCGTTCAGTGCGACAGTCAGTTGTTCATTCAGCAGCCTAAATTCTCTTGTTGCAGTAGCGAGTTTTACAACGGCCGTCGTAGGTTGCACCGCGGTCTACTGCTCAGCCATGATCTATGTGGCCACTCGGCGAGAATTGTGGTCGCTAAAACGCACTTTGCTCGAATTTTCATGCACTGCAATCGGACTAGGTTTGGGAATTTTGAGTCTCTTCGCAGACGGAGAATTTACTGTTGCGGTGCTGGCCGGTGGTGTGGTCTGTTGTGCACTCGCAACTGTTCCAAAACTGTCAGACTGGCAAGCGGCTTCGCAGGTCAATTTGACGTGGAATGATTTTTCTGGACGAAGCGGTCGACTACTGCGAAGCAAACTGCGAATGGTTTTCTATGCCTTAGCGGGTAGCTTGGTAGCGGCAGCATTGTTAACTGTCGCCGTTTTGCTCACTGACAACGCCGTCGCAAAACTAGCGTTGATGATCACAAGTGTGATTGCACTCATCGTTTCACAATTGCTCACGCGTTGGTTGTATTTCGCGTCGGTCGTGTTCGCTCGCATGCCTGGAGCGTCTACATGATTCGACAAGACACAAAATCACAACGATGGCAACTGCCGGTGCTGCATCAACGAACCGGCGAACTTACCGATCGCCTCAGTCGCGAGACAAGGGCTATCGATTTAGGTGCACTGCCGGTTAGCAACATGCCAGATACGGTGACAAAGTCCGTGTGCGGATTCTGTTCGACCGGCTGCGGACTTTCCATCCACATGCGAGATGGAGTCGCCATCAACGTCACGCCCGACCATGACTATCCAGTCAATCGTGGCATGGCGTGTCCAAAGGGTTGGGAATCGTTGCGAGTGCTTGATGCGCCTGACCGCGCCACTACGCCACTTCTGCGACTGCCCAGCGGTGACATGCTTCCCATATCTTGGCAGCAAGCGACAGCGACTTTTTGCGATCGCTTCAAAGCCATTCAAGAAACGCACGGAGCCGAATCGGTTGCGTTTATTAGCACCGGTCAGATTGCCACGGAAGAGATGTTTTTTCTGGGCTGCTTAACCAAGTTCGGGATGGGCATGGTGCATGGCGATGGAAACACGCGACAGTGCATGGCCACTTCAGCAGTCGCTTACAAACAAGCGTTTGGTTTCGACGCACCGCCGTTTACTTATGCAGACTTGGAACTGTCCGACGTCCTTGTGTTCGTCGGAGCCAATCCCTGCTTGGCTCATCCGATTATCTGGCAGCGAGTGCTGCAAAATCCAAACAACCCGGATTTGATTGTCATCGATCCACGCAAGACTGAGACGGCGATGGCGGCGAGTGAACATTTGGCAATTCAACCCAAGAGCGACTTGACGTTGCTCTACGGCATAGCCAATTTACTCATCAGCGCTGGTGCAATCGATCAAAGATACATCGCCGATCATACCGCGAACTATGAAGATTTTCGCTGTCATGTTTCAGCATTCGACCCAGAACGCGTTTCATCAGAGACCGGTATTTCGATCGATCAGTTGCAACGGGTTGTGCAGTTAATCGCCCACGGTAAACGCGTTTCGTTCTGGTGGACGATGGGAGTCAATCAAAGCTACCAAGGTGTTCGAACCGCACAAGCGATAATTAATCTAGCACTCATGACCGGTAACATCGGACGTCCTGGCACCGGTGCGAACAGCATCACGGGTCAGTGCAACGCAATGGGTTCACGGCTCTATAGCAACACCAGTAATCTGCTCGGTCACCGCGACTTTACTAAAGCCGAAGATCGGCAGACGGTCGCCGAGACACTGGGCATTCCTGTAAAAAACATCCCTAGTCAAAACAGTCTGGCTTATGACCAAATTATCGCCGGAATCGACTCTGGGCGCATTCGCGGCTTGTGGGTCATTGCTACTAACACGGCTCATTCTTGGATCAGCAGTCCGCGTGCAAGAGTGCTGCTTGGCAAACTCGACTTTTTAGTAGTGCAAGACATGTATCATTCGACCGATACAGCTCGAATGGCTGACCTGGTGTTACCAGCGGCCGGCTGGGGCGAGAAGGAAGGGACGCTTATCAATAGCGAGCGTCGGATCGGAACGATCAAGCGTGTCTCGCGAGCACCCGGACAGGCTCTGGCAGACTTCTCGATACTTCGATTGCTGGCCGACGCTTGGGGGTGCAGCGAACTGTTTTCGCAATGGGCTCGACCAGCTGACGTTTTCGAATCAATGAAACAGATATCCGCTGGTAGGCCTTGTGACATTACTGGTATCAAAGACTATGCGATGCTCGACCGATGCGGCGGCGTGCAATGGCCATGGACTGTAGAGGATGCAGCCAAGTCAAGCGAACCAGACGTGCATCGTCGTTTGTTCGAGGATGGCCGATTCTTTCACGCTGACGGTCGAGCTCGGTTTATCTTCGCGGAGCCTAAAAGCGTGCCCGAGCCGACGAGCAGTGACTACCCGTTTGTCTTGCTGACTGGTCGTGGTTCGGTCAGTCAATGGCATACCGAAACGCGTACGGCCAAGAGCCCAATTTTAAAGCAGCTATCACCTGCGCCGAACGTCGAAGTGAATCCCATCGATGCAGATCGACTGGGAATTCGCGACGGCGATATGGTCGAAGTGAGCAATCGCAGAGGCCGTGCCCAAGTGCGAGCCTTTGTAACCAGTACTGTCCAGCCAAGCCAACTCTTCATGGCAATGCATAACATGCAAACCAATCTGTTGACATTAGAGAATGTTGACCCTGAGTCGCGGCAGCCTTGCTACAAGCATTGTGCCGTGGCACTAGGTCGCTGCGTCGGGTCCCCTAACCCAAGAAGCGGGAGCTAACCATGGTCGCAACGAATGGTTTTTCCAAGGAACAACAAGCCTATTTGCAAGGGCTGATGTTAGGAACAGATGTCGCTCGCAAAATTAATAAATTGCCAGTGCTCAGCGGTTCCGGATCATCAAATTCAATATCGAATTCAATACAGATCGGTGCATCAAGTACTAATTCGCAGGTCCCCAATGGGCATCTTACAACGCTGCACGCGTTAGCTCAGCAACGATGCGAATCGAGCGGTAAGAAACTCGTCACGGAAGAGATTGCGAAGCGCGATAAAGATGCACTTGAGATGTGGGATGACATTCGTGCGAGAGCCGCACGAGGCGAGTTTCCCAAAGGCACCGATGTATTTCTGACCAAGTACCACGGCCTGTTTTTTGTCGCACCAACCCAAAACTCGTTTATGTGCCGGATGCGATTGCCCGGTGGCGTGCTGCGAAGCGATCAATTAGCGGGGCTTGCGCAACTGGCTGACGACTGCGCCGCAGGGCATGTTGACATTACAACACGAGCCAACTTGCAAATTCGCGAGATTCCAGCCCAGCACGCGATGAACTTGCTGATTGGACTTCGCGATTTGGGAATCGTAACGCTAGGTGCCGGAGCGGATAACATTCGCAACGTCACCTGCAGTCCGCTGAGCGGCTTGGATGCGACTGAATTGATTGAGACGTTACCGCTAGCCAAAGAGTTGCATTACCACATCTTGCACCGAAGAGAGTTGTTCGGATTGCCTCGCAAGTTTAACATCGCTTTCGATGGCTCGGGGCGGATCAGTTCGTTAGCTGAGACGAATGATATTAGCTGGAACGCGGTTGAGGTTGCCCAAGGCGAAGGGCTATCGGCCGGAGTCTATTTCCTGCTGGGACTCGGTGGGATAACCGGTCATGGCGATTTCGCAAGGTCGACCAATGTGCTAGTCGCTGCATCCGAGTGCGTGGCCGTCTCGGAAGCCATTTTGAAAGTGTTTATCCAACACGGTGATCGTTCGGATCGAAAGAAGGCAAGACTCAAATATGTCTTGGACGCATGGGGTCTTGAAAAATTTTTACTAGAAGTTGAACGCGAACTCGGTCGACCGCTGCCACGAGTATCTTCCGACTTGATTTGTCGCACAGATCAAGTGGATCGCTGGGCTCATGTTGGCGTGCATGCTCAGAAGCAACCGCAACTTCACTACGTGGGTGTTACGGTGCCAGCAGCTCGACTATCGAACGCGCAACTGCGCAGTGTGGCGGAGATTGCGAATCGCTATGGGAGTGGCCAGATTCGTTTGACGGTTTGGCAGAATTTCTTGATTCCCAATGTGCATGAGAAGGATGTCGATGCAGTAAAAGCCGCTGTTAAGGCAATTGGACTGAGCTGGGACGCATCCAGCTTTCATGCAGGGCTGGTAGCGTGCACGGGTAATGCAGGTTGCAAGTTTGCTGCAAGCGACACGAAGCGGCACTCACTATTGTTAGCTGATTACTTGCAAACCCGATTTCAACTGAATCAACCCATCAATATTCATTTGACCGGATGCCATCACAGTTGTGCACAGCATGCAATCGGCGATATCGGCTTGATCGCGACCAAAGTCGAAATCGAAGAAGAGATGGTTGAAGGCTATCACATTTTGGTTGGTGGTCGCACTGGACTGGATTCGCAGATCGGCCGTTTGCTGTGTGAGTCGATTCCCATGGAGAACATTCCGGCGACGGTGGCAGCAATTATTGAACATTACTTGACGTTGCGTGAAGGCTCGATCTCGTTTGCGGAATTCGCCGCAAAGCATGATTGGTCGGGCTTTAATGCAGCGCTGTGAAGCATTTTTCTCAGTGAGGTAGCTGGTTTCGTGAGAAATCGGATGCAGTAGTAGGGTCACCAGTGCGCCCGGTTTCTCACGAAACCAGCTACATATGCTCGTCAAAATGCTTCACAGCGTTGCCTTTAATGCTGCAACCTACATTCTAAAAGTGCCTGATGAAAGTGTTTCAATTAACGCAGGAGAATTGGTGTGAGTTACGACGTGGTCCCTGAATCAGCACCTTTTTCGCCAGAACAACGGGCGTGGTTGAACGGTTTCTTTGCCGGGGTACTTGGTTCACTGGATTCCGAAAGTACCCGAAGCGGGACGGCAGTTTCGTTGGCTGCCGCCGCCGCGATGCTGCCCCCGCTTTCGGGCTCTTCGGATCCAAAACCTGAGACAGAGGAAGTTTTTCCGTGGCACGATTCTACGTTACCAGTCGATGAGCGTATGTCGCTGGCTGAGGGCAAGCCGCTCGAACGACGAATGATGGCCGCCATGGCTCAGCTCGATTGTGGTTCGTGTGGTTATCTATGCAAAACTTACGCCGAGTCCATTGCGAACGGTAGAGAAAAGAATTTGGCCCTGTGCACTCCTGGCGGTAGCGAGACGGCGAAACTCCTTCGGGCTCTTAACAAGCTACGAGACGCTAGCGGTGGCCCTTCAGTCGCTGAAGTCAAAACTGTCGACCGGGCTGCCGTCGGATCGCGAGAACACCCTGTGCGTGCACAGTTAATCTCTAGC
>JANODD010000416.1:0-16695 GCA_031412515.1 Planctomycetia bacterium
TACCAACGATCCTTCAAGCTGACAGTAGATGACCGGCGCAAGTTGATCGTACTTGGCCAACGATCGAGCCATGAGCAGATCGGCTTTGGGCTGAACCAGCCGGTAGCGATCAAACCTCAGATCGAAGTCGGATAAGTGCAATGAACGAACCGAGTCCCCTGCTGGAAACTGTTGAGATTGTGGCATCGTCGATGGCCTCGCACGCTTTTTGGAACCAGTAAGACCGCGCGAAGAGGCTTCGCACGTCATCAGTGGCTCAACAGCGTAAGACAACCGACTCGAAAGCCCTAAGCTGGCCACGCGAACCTGGCCTGGCTAAGAGTACGTTCATGCGATTGGCAGAGGTGATTCTGCCTATCGACCCGCGCGCGTTGTAGTAGCGCTCAACTCGGGCACAAGCTGCTCGTAAAGCATTGTCACACAACAAGCTACAGATTTTTTTGTGAGGCGCTCTCGGATCGATTTTCCAAGAGACGAAGCAGCCTGAACGTTGGCAACAAGAATTCTCGGTGCGCCGAGATTTTGGCGGATTTGTATAGCCCTCGCTCGTATCTTCGGCGGGCAAGGCCAAGGGAGCGCATTGTGCGCGCCGAAGTTGTTCCTCTTTGATTCGGACCCGTCGTCGGCGCTGTTGATCGGCCCGCTTTTGGCGGCCGTGATCTGTTCAACGGTACTTTTGGTTAGCCTTTCGCGTGGATTCCCTGCGACGACGGTGCATTTCGAACTCGGATGCATTGAGCCTGCATTCTTCGCCGCAATACACTTGAGCGGGATGACTGGGCGTAAAACAACGATTGCACGGTTGCCACTGGCAACTGCATTGAAAAGAAGTTGGCTTCGCGACTTGCGAAGCCTGTCGGCAATGATCAGGATTGATTTTGGGCAATCG
The DNA here is from genome assembly GCA_031412515.1 of Planctomycetia bacterium. Classification (GTDB taxonomy): domain Bacteria; phylum Planctomycetota; class Planctomycetia; order Pirellulales; family Pirellulaceae; genus Aureliella. The sequence goes on from JANODD010000416.1 coordinate 890, forward strand.
GGAGTGATATTCCCGTGAGTCAAGTCTCGTTGTAGAAGGTTGAAGATCTACAGCGAGGCGTTTTTTAGAATTGGAATCGAGTGTCCAACTCTAATCAGACAGCGTGCCAGTTGCTAATTGCAATTAAAGAATCGCAACCACCCTAGCCACCCTGCGAAAATGGCTGATCCTTAGTTGCGATTGACACCCATGTGCCACATAAGTTATGCAATATAGTTGACCGGTTTTCGGAGCGCGGACGTCACCGCCCGCTGAACCCGCTAGCTGACTCGCCGACAGCAAAGAATCTGTTTAACGTCTACAAAGCGAGATCGTCAAACTCACTTGGAAGTCAGCAAGTCCCGAGCGGGCGAGGACGCCCGCGGTCCGAAAAACCGGTCAACTATTTAGCATAACTTATAAGACACATGAACGGTTGCTATTAACTCAACAATCTCCTGTGGCTATGGGTCAAACGAAGTACTCCGTTGGAGCGACCCGCAATTCGCTGCAGCCGATACCTTTGCTTTATTCTTTAAAAATCAAACCAAACATCAAATAGGCCATTAGCCCGGTGAGCAAAACGTTCAGCGCTTGACCGCACAGGTAAAGCACTAGCGGCTTGCCAGTACGGAAGTAAGGCAGCAATTCTTTGATATTGGTGTCAAGTCCCAAACAAACAAACGCCAAGCAAAACATCCACTCGCGAATCGGTTTGGTAACGCCAGCGGTCGAAGCATCTACCCATGCTTCACCAAACAGTGATGCAGCAAAAATGACTGAACAAACAATCGAAGCGGTGATAAATCCGAGCACAAACTTGGGAAAGCGCTTCCAGATTTCACTTATTCCAACCGCCGGTGCGCCACCGGTTGTGTCGACCCACTTGGTCCAGTAAACGGCGACTCCAAAAGCAACGATTCCAATCAGAATATTCTGAATCATCTTCACCGTCACCGCCGTTTCACTTGCGATCTTTCCGAACTCCTCTTTGCCAAGCATTCCACCGGCTGCGGCCACTGCACCCGTCGAATCAATGGTGCCACCGATCCAAGCACCCGCCACTCGAGGATCGAGGTCCATGGCGAGGATAACGGCGGGCATGACGACCATCATCACAACAGTGAAGGCAAGCGACAGGCCGATTGCAAGTGACAACTCTTCCTTTTTCGCTTTGCAAGCCGCAGCCGTCGCGATGGCTGCCGATACACCACAGACGCTCATGTCGGCTGAGATGACAATGTTTAACGATCTGCTTTCCATCTTCAGTACACGTTGACCGAAAATATAAGTCCCAATCAGCACGATCGGCGTTACGACCCAAGATACGCAGATACCTGGAATGCCGAGAGCCAAGAGGCGGCCGAAGAGAACTTCCGCGCCTAGCAACACCAAACCGATCTTAATAAATAATTCACCGCGCACCGCTGGCTTCAACCATTGCGGAGTGCCGATCGTATTGCAGATCACCATGCCGACAAGCAATGCCCAAAGTGGATATTCCAAGTTGTACATTTCGATGACCGCTTGTCTTGCCATGACATACGAAATCACTGCGAGCAGGAAAACTACCGGGAACGCGGTCAAGAAGGGTGCGATGGGCAAACGCTGTGTCACGATGGCTAATAGGCTGACCAGAGCCGTTGCCAATAGAGCCCCGACCACTCCCGGGATCAATGATCGCGTTGTAACCTCGCCTGACTTCGCATCTTTCTTGGATTCGGTTACGGCCTCAAGCGGCGATTGCACCCAACTGCCCACTTTGCCAATCCATCCTTTCAGCGAAGCGTTCCATTTCGGTTTTTCCTTAACCGTATTCGCTTCGACGGGCGCGGAAGCAATCGACTCGCTGGTCGATGTTTCAACCAAGCGCGTCGACCAATGAAAATCGTTTGGTTTTGTCCACAAGCAGAGAAGCAGTGAGATGATTATGACGCAAAGCCCCACTAATCCTGCTGTCCAATCCTCGGTCAAGCCACGCTGAGCCGATCGTTCAGTAGCAATGACTTCTGTTAAAGCGTCGATTGCGGGCGGTGACGTTAAGTCATTTGGGGTGTTGCTGTCTGACATTTATCTCTCCGAATGGATCGGTCAAGAAAGTGGGGTATGATCTGTTGGACGGTGGGTTCTTTTGAAATTCCAGATCGCGGATTTCCGAATTCTAACCCTAAAATCGGAAACCTAGGAGCGATCATGGTCGCTATAATAAGCGACTTAGCCGTCTGTGAGGATGCTGCGAAAAATTTAAGGAATGAAAGATGCTGCAGGAGACGCTGGAATTGGATGCAACGGCAGAAGACGACTTGCGACGACAGTACCATGAACTCGCTGAGTTGGCGGGGTCGCTGGCGCACGAAATTAAGAATCCCTTATCCGTCATCCATATGAATGCAGATTTGCTGAGCGAAGAATTGACCGAAAGCGAATGGCCTGGACGACGTCGAGCGGAAGCGAAAGTCGACATGATTCGTCAGCAATGCCAACGGATGGAGAACTTGCTGCGCGATTTCCTTCGGTTTGCGAGGATGCGCGATCTTGAAATGACCCCGGGCAGCGTCAACGAGCAAGTGGAAACGGTCCTTCGGCTTTTCAAACCCCAGGCCGACAAGTCAGGCATCGACGTAATTCGCTATCTCGATACCGATCTCCCAAGCGTCTTGCTGCATAGCGATTCGTTGCAAGCGGCGCTGATCAACTTGGTCAAGAATGCACTAGAAGCAATGCCGGATGGCGGCCAGTTGGTCGTTCGAACTTACACAACGCCGCGCGGCGTCGCGTTGGACTTGATCGACACCGGCTGCGGAATGGATGATACGACGGCGATCAAAATGTTCGAGCCGTTTTACTCGACCAAGCACGGCGGATCGGGGCTCGGATTGCCCACTGCACGCAAAATCATTGAAGCCCATGGTGGTCGCATTAGCGTTCAAAGCGAAGCTGGTCGCGGCACGAAGTTTATGCTCGAATTTCCCGTCCCCGCTCGGTTACAATAGCACACCTCACTTCCCTCCAAGATGCTCTCCAGTTTCACATTCGGTGTCACTGACTTTCGGTGTCACTGCGTAGAGCCACGAACAAAGTATCGCCATGGGTTGGTACAAATTAATCGCCAGCAAAATTGTTACCCGCTACTGGCCACTCGTCATTGCGAGCTGGATAATACTTGCGGTGACGCTGCGCATGATCGCTCCGAGTTGGGATTCGATCGCGGCTGACGGTGATTTGCAGTTCTTGCCAAGCGACGTGCCGAGCGCAGTCGGACAGCAAACGATGGATTCTGCGTTTCCTGGCACACAGTCACGTAGTCAAATGGTGTTGGTGTTCGCCACTCCGTCGGTCAAAACTTCTTCAGGCGACTTGTTTTTCGCGCTCGATGTTGCGCGTCGCCTTCACTGGTTTTCAGCCACTAATTTGCTCAAAAACGCTGAGCTGCCAACACCTCCGTGGAACAGCGATAAGTTGTCGCGGCGTGAATCGGTTCTCATTGAGACGATTCAAGATAATTTGAATCAAGCGATCGAAATCGACGAAGAGCTGAGCCGATTTGCAGGTAAGCAATCGCCGCCAGTTGAATTCTCTCGATTACCTAACTCTTTTGCACTTCGTGGAAAGTTGCTGGAGAACTTAGGCAAAGCACAGGAGGCCGCTGACGACGCGGGTGTCGCAAAACTGATGATTGAGCAAGGCACACCGGTCATCAAATTGGAACAGCCCGAATGGGCAGTACACTTGCGAGACGTTTTAACTTGGCGAAATCCGGTTGTCGGACACAAATTTCTCAGTCAAGACAAACACGCGCGATTGGTTGCAGTCCAGTTGGGAAACGATTTCACAGCGACATCCAACATCGGGATTCTCAATGGCATCGAAGCGGTGATTCGCAATGTTCGCGCCGAGCATCAAGAACTTGTCTCTGCGGACTTGCAGGTGCAAATTAGTGGTTCGGCGGCGTTCGGTGCCGACATGTTGCGAGCAGCTTCGAGTGTCGTCAAAAAAACAGAGATCGTAACGATTATCTTGGTCCTCGGCATTCTTGCTTTGGTCTACCGCGGGCCATTTTTGATTGCCATTCCGATAACGAGTATTGCGTTGAGTTTGTTAGTTGCGACCGCAGTTATTGCCCTGCTAGCGCGCGACCCGCAAGACCCATCGAGCAGTGGTATCGGAGTCTTTACGACAACGCGAATTTTCGTCGTAGTTCTCTTGTTCGGCGCTGGCACCGATTTTTGCTTGTTCTTTTTAGCGAGGAATAAGGAACTGCTTCAAAGCCGCGTCGTTCGCACTCGTCGTCAAATGCATCAAATCGTTGCGAAAGGTTGGCGGAGCACGCACAACGCGTTGGTGGCTAGTGCTTTCACAACCATCGTTGGGCTTGCGTTGATGTGGTTTTCAAAATTTGAAAAGTTTCAGTACAACGGACCTATCATCGCAATCTCGTTGGCGATCACCATGGTCGTTTGCTTGACCTTTACGCCTGCTTTACTAAGCGCCCTGGGTCGGCTCGCCTTCTGGCCAATGCTCAAGTCGCGTAGTGAGCAGGACAAGCAGAGCTTCTTGGCGTCGGGAGATTGGAGTTGGTTTTGGGAACGCATCGCAACTTGGGTCGTTGCCCGCCCTCGCAGTTTTATGATTGGGGCGATCACACTCCTCTCTGTTCCTGCCGCTTATGGTTTTCTTTGTCTCGGCTGGGTGACTTACGACCTGACCGAAGAGCTTTCACAGAATGCGACCAGCCGACGCGGCGCCAAGCTAATTTCGCAGCACTTCCCGGTTCAGGATGGAAGCCCGTTAAGCATTATGTTGATTCGCAAAACGCCTTTTGATTCCGATGAAACTCTCCAAGTCGCTTGTGCCGATATTTCAAAACAACTTTATGCAAACGGTGTGAATTCGGTTCGTTCATTGACCGATCCTTTGGGCGACTACCCGCCGGATCGCAAAATGGGCTTGCTCGATGCTGATGCGTGGCGACGGCGCATTCTGAAAAGCCATCGGATCACTCGCGAACGTTACGTCAGCACAGTTGATAACCTTTCGCAGCGGCTCGCAAAATTCGACGTGATTTTAACTGACAATCCGTTCTCACCTCAAGCCACCGCGACCTTGAACTTGCTTCGCGGCTTGGTGACCGATGAAACGCATCGAGCTGATTCGCCTTGGTTTGGTGCCGAAGTAGTGACTGCTGGAACAACCGTCGGTATCACTGATCTTCGAACGATCACACAAGGCGACCAAACGCGGATTCAAATCTTGGTAACGATCGGCGTGTGGGGTGTGTTGATTGTGCTTTTGCGACATTTCATATTGTCGACGTATCTGATTTTCACTGTATTACTCAGTTACTTTTCGACGCTCGGCATTACCTATTGGGTCTTTTGGACCGCTCACGGTGCCGACTATGATGGGCTCGACTGGAAAGTGCCGCTGTTTTTGTTTGTAATTCTGGTGGCTGTGGGGCAAGATTACAACGTATACCTCACAACTCGTATACTTGAAGAACAGCGCACGTTGCCGCGTAAAGAAGGTGTCCGTCGTGCGTTGCATTTGACGGGAGGAATCATCACCAGTTGCGGGATTGTGATGGCGGGAACGTTTGTCGCCATGACTAGCCCAGCCATCATTCAATGGCTGTCAACGGTCTTGCCAGCAGGTTGGATAATCGATGATGCACCGGTACTGCGCGGCATCACCGAACTTGGATTCGCATTGTCGTTCGGGGTGATGCTGGACACATTGATCGTCCGGAGTATCCTGGTACCCGCTTTCTTCGTCTTGTGGCAGAATGCGAACGGACGTATCGCGGATACTGAACCGCCCGCTTGAAAACTAATCTTTTTTGTCTCGTCAGTTTGTTGGGAAATTCATGGAACGCAAATCGGTACCGCACTCTCCGCAAGAAGTGCTTGTTCTCTGTCGTGAAAATGACGTCAAAGCAATCGACCTCCGATTCACGGACTTTCTTGGGCAATGGCGACATAAAACGATTCCCGTCGGACGATTAACCGATCAATCGTTCGAAGACGGCTTTGGTTTTGACGGTTCGAACGTTCGTGGCTGGGAGACGATCGAAGAGTCGAACCTGCTGTTGATACCGCAGCCTGAGACGGCTTTGCTGGATCGCTTCGCGGCACTGCCGACGCTGGCGATGATATGCTCCATACATGATCCGATTACACGCGAAGAGTTCTCACGCGACCCCCGCAATATCGCTCGACGGGCCGAGTTTTATCTAACCAGTCTTGGGATCGCGGATCAAGCGTTCTTTGGCTCCGAAGCAGAGTTCTTTATTTTTGACAATGTGCAGTTCGAGCAATCATCGGGCGAAGCTTTCTACCGTATCAACAGTGTTGAAGCTCAGTGGAATCGCGGCACGCCAGAGACTCCCAATTTAGGTCACAAGATTCGTCACCGCGAGGGCTACCTCCCTTGTTCGCCGCTTGATCAGTCGATGGATTTGCGATCTGAAATGATGATGGAGTTGATCGACTGTGGGGTAGATGTTGAATGTCATCACCACGAAGTTGCAACGGCTGGTCAAGCTGAAATCGATATTCAGTATAACACGCTGGTTCAGTCGGCTGACAACGTAATGATCTACAAGCACGTGACCAAGAACGTTGCCAAGCGGCACGGCAAGACGGTGACGTTTATGCCCAAGCCGCTCATGAATGACGATGGTTCAGGCATGCATACGCATTTTTCCATATGGAAAGGTGGCGAGCCGCTTTTCGCTGGTAAAGGCTACGGCGGATTGAGCGATACGGGTCTGTATGCACTCGGCGGGATTCTACGACATGCTCCTGCTTTACTCGCGATTACTAATCCGACGACAAATTCATATAAACGTCTCGCTCCCGGCCCAGCAACGCCTATGCACTTGGCCTATTCTCAACGCAGCCGCACCGCCGCTTGCCGCATCCCGATGCTCAGTCCCAGTCCCAAGTCGAAGCGCATCGAGTTTCGTTGTCCTGATCCCAGTTGCAATCCTTACTTGGCCTTTGCTGCGATATTGATGGCCGCCATTGATGGTGTTCAGAACAAAATCCATCCGGGCGAGCCGCTCGACAATGACCCATTCGACACGCCAGCCGCTCATGCAAAAGTTGCAACGGTTCCGCGCAGTCTGGAAGTAGCACTCGATGCGCTCAGTCAAGATCATGATTTCTTATTGCGCGGTGATGTGTTTTCAGAAGAAGCCATTTTTGGCTGGATTGATTACAAACGGCAGCAGGAGGTCGACCCCATCCTCCGTCGTCCTCATCCCTATGAATTTTGTTTGTACTATGATGTGTAGTGAGTGTCGAACAATTGTCTCAATTGTTTCTTGTATTGCTTCCGGATTTCATAGCGGCCTGAAGGGCCATTAATATGCTAGCCTAGGGCAGAGCGTTTAGCGCCGCCCTAGGAAAAGCTATTCAAATAAAGCATCCGTGAAATCGAGCTTGTACAAGAGTCCCTCGTAGCCAACGACATAGATTCTGCCTTCGGTGTCCTGGCCGAATGAGACGATTCGTTGGGGTGAAATACCGATCTGTCGGACTTCCTTGAGCGTCCGGTCTTCTTGCGTAAGTGCAAAGATACGGCGCGATTCGTAGTCGCCAAAAATGTACTTGCCATAGAAAGTCGAACCAGGATCGGCTCGATAGACGAAGCCACCCGTGACTGAAGGACCAAATCGCCTTGAATATGCAAAAATAGGGGACGTGTACGTTTCGCCTTCACGTCGGTACCGATTGGAAAAGGTTTCAAAGCCTTCAAAAACGTTCCAACCGTGATTCTCGCCGCGGCGGACGATCGATACCTCTTCATAGCGATCCTGTCCGACGTCGCCGACCCAAAGATCTTTGGTAACTTTGTCGAAGCTCAAACGCCATGGCGCACGAAATCCAAGTGCCCAGATCTCTGGAAGTGTGGTAGTATCGCTAACGAATGGATTGTCGCTGGGAATTGAGTAAAGCCTGCATTCCGCAGGATGATCGACATCGATTCGAGTAATTTTGCCAAGCAAAAGACTGCGATTTTGAGCGTTGCCGTTTGGATCTTCCTGCGGACCGCTATCCCCGAAACTAATGTAAAGAAAGCCATCGGGTCCAAACTCTAACCAGCCTCCAAAATGGGCGCCTGTCGTTTGCAGCACTTTCAAGATCATTCGAGGTTCACGTCCCGAATCGCTTAGGCCATTCGCAGACGCTTCGCGCTCGGCAACTGTGGAATACATCTTGCCATCGATTGTGACCCGATCAAACAAGTAGTACTTTTTGTTGACTTGAAAGTTCGGATGAGCTGTGATTGCGGCAAGTCGTCCTTCGTTGGGCGCAGCCGCACCAAGATCGAGAAACAGCTCCTTTCGGCCCCACTTGCCAGCTTCATTTGCGTGGGTTTCTTTTTGAAGAATCCATATCTTCCGAACTTGATGTTCGACCACTAACAGATTGTCAGACAAGCCTGGAAGACAGCCAAGCCAAATCGGTCGATCGAATTTTAGTGTTTCCGCGATTATGGGTTGCAATTTTATTGGACGAGCAAGTTCAGTGATGTGATTGGGCATGCCATGCAGGACTCTTGCGGCGATGTCACTTTGCTTCAAGCTGACCAAGTATTCGATCAGATCATTGAATTCCGTTTTCGACAGACTTTCGTGCACGCCTTGAGGCATGGTGGAGGTCGCGCTATTGCGACGCTGCTCGATTTGATCGATAGCGACTTCCGTCAGTTCGCCGTTAGTGCCAAGCAGCTTGATTGACTCATTGGTTGCGAACTTGATAACACCCGAAACGACTTTACCATCGTTCAGCAACACGACGGTCGTCTCGTATCCATCAGCAATTATCGAGGAAGGCTTTAATACAGATTCAATAATCTCACGGCGACCGAACTTTTCACCGACAGCGAATAGATCCGGTCCAGCTTTGCTTCTGGTACCGTCCACACTGTGACATTTGGAGCAAGAGATCCGCGCGGAGCTGAAAAGCAAATTCCCACGCTCAACGTCGCCTTCTTTCAGCAATGCGGACTTTACGTATTCGTCTATCTCTCCGTTGGGCTTTTCTTGGCAATGGCCTGCACTAATTAAGAGTAGTGTAATTAGGAGTGGAAGCTGCTGTCTTTGAGCCTGAGGCGCTAGGCGAATCGTTATTAAAATCACAAACATTTCCTGTCGAGAATTAGCGGCCGAATACCAAGCGATTGAAACTTCGTCTAAGAATTGCTAATTTTATCACACGTGCTTTCAATTCTATCGCAAATCCTCTTCGAAATAGAGCCAGGCGAAGTGAGTATCAATATGAGCGAAGTGTTTCATCACAGTGGCGACGATCCAGAAATGAAAAAGGCTTTCGCAACAGCCCGGCAGACGTTTCGTATTTTCTGGCGGGAATTGAATTGGGAAAATCATCGGATCGTCCCTGGGTTGGACTTGGCGTGCGTAAAGTTTCCACTTACCGATCCACAAAGTAGTCGGTCTCCGAAAAATAAAGATGTGCCTGATGCAGAGCAGATGTGGGTGAGCGACTGTACGTTTGATGGCAAGACGATCAAGGGTACGTTGCTCAATAGTCCTAATTGGCTGACAAGTGTCAAGGAAGGAGATAGCATCGAAAAACCTATCAATGAACTTTCAGACTGGATGTATGCAGTTCATGGAAAAGTGTATGGAGCGTTTACTGTTCACTTGCTTCGGCGAGGCATGCAGAAAGCCGAACGTAAAGCTCATGACGATGCCTGGGGATTGGATTTCGGAGATCCCGACGCTCCACGCTTAGCACCTGCGGACTGGTATGGGAGTGACGCTGGAAAGAAGTCGTCATTTCTTGGGAAGTTGTTTGCAAAACCACCTGAGAATTTGCCATTAGAGGAAATCGTTGGCGTCGATCACCCGATGGCAATTGCAATGGCCTCCAAGCTGGAAGAGCAGTTAGACGAAAACCCGGAGGCGATCCAATCGGCGGACGAAGACGGTATGTCGATCTTGCATAAGCATTGTCTAGCGGGTTCGACTCCCATTGTCGAAATTTTACTAAAGCGAGGCGCTGACCCTAATGCCGTTACCAATAACGGAATGACGCCACTTCGAATGGCAAAATTCTTTGGCTGGTCAAGAGTTGTGGGTTTATTGACGGCTGCGGGTGCGCGGGCTTAGGTTCTAGAGAGCCCATCGTAACCCCGGCGCGTGAGCGAGGGCAGAACAATGCTTCGCTTACGTGTTTGGATGTTGGGCATTTTTGGTTTTGTGTGCAACTGGTTTGCGCCTTGCCAGTGGGACACAAATCGGGATGTGAAACGTCAAAACTTAGGCGCCGGGTTGTGATTCAAGCCGAAGCTACCGCCTGAGACGGCTCGGGCGTACAATGGTGGCAGTGCATAGGAACGGATCGCTCGTCTGAGAATCGCAAAGAGGCTTGTCTTGTCTACAGGTAGTCCACAGATTTTGGAATTTCAGTGCCCAAAATGCGCAAAACGTTTGAAAGCTGGCGTTGGATTTGCGGGTAAGCGTGTTCGATGTCCGCAGTGCAGTGAACCGGTGCGAGTACCAGATCTCGCTCCCGAGACAACTCCCGATCAATTTCTAGAAGTTTCGATCGCGCCGATCGTCGGTGTTGACGATTGGCTGAGCCTGGATGCTCCAGTACTTGAAAAAGCGTCAGACGAGGTCATTGACCCCAAACCTAAGAAACCCACTTTTGTGCCTGGCGCCAAAGCGGCCGAAGGCAAATCATCTGATCGCAAATCCCCAGAGAGCAAACCAGAGAGCAAACCGGACAGCAAACCGGAAACTAGCGACTCAGTGACTGAGCCGCGTCGATCGATGTTCGATGATGACCTGCCGGATCTAGCGGAACTTGAGCCGACTCCTCAAAAACCACACAGCCTCACCGACATCTTTCAGCTCGATGGGCTCGATGACTTAATTCCCAGTTCGCAGCCTGTACGTCCGTCGCAACAGTCTCGCTCTGCGCCGAGAGCCGCATCGGGCCCAACTCAGTCCGCTTCTTCGCCGCCGCCGAAACCCCCTGACAACGATTACCGCATTATATGTCGCACTTGCGGCACGCCTATGTTCTTAAAGTTGGATCGCGTAGGAAAGAAGGTTTCTTGTTCGGATTGCCATAGCAGCTTTGTAGTCCCTCCACCGCCTGCGGGTTGGTCACCGATCAAAAAGAAAGTCGAGATCGAGGACAATGGCTTGGATGTTCCGCTGTCCGCGCCTGAGGTAGCCCAATCGGCCAACACGCTTGATTCACAGCGGACCGCGGCTAGCGAATATCTTGACAAAGCTCGGCAAACAATTGACGACGAAGAGCTCGATTCACTTTACCAAGGTGATTTCGATACGGTTGGTTTCATGAACCGAACCTTTGGATTCTTAACCGATCCCACCGCCGTAGGGCAGATGGTATTGTACGGATTCCTGTTCGCTGGTGTCTTTGCGCTAGCTCAGTTTAGCAAGATGAAGGTAGATGGCGGAGGTTTTGAAGGGGGCGGTTACTTATTGGTGCTCTTCATTCTGACGACCGTTATTAGCATCATCGTCTCACTGCCCATGTTGAGTGCCGGTCTTGCACTCTTGGAATCAGTTGCTAATCATCAGCGACGCGTTGCCGAGTGGCCTAGCTTTAACGTGTTCGATAACTTTGGCGAAGTACTTGTGATACTCTTTTCACTTCTTGGTTCGCTGCTGCCTGGAATGTTGGTTGGCGGGTTAATAGGCCGATCAGGTGGCGCCGAATGGTTGATATTGACTGGGATGATGGGGACATGTTTCCTGCTATTTCCCGTTCTGATGCTTTCGATGCTTGATAACGGCAGTCCGCTTCAACCGTTTTCCAGCGCGGTGGTTAAATCGATTCCACAAGTTCCAGAAGCATGGGGCGGGTACTATTTGAAGACGATGTTCGCATTCGGTTCTGTGATGCTCCTTTGGTATATCTTGCTCGGAAACAGTCCAGTTATGGCGGCGATTGCTGGATTTTCGGTCCCCTGGTTGCTGTTTTTCACTTGCCAGCAGATTGGAACTTTGGCGGATGCAATTGCCGACCATTTGAGTTTCGAGTTTTCGCCGCCGGAGAGTAAAAAAGAGAAGGAACAGGATCAGGAGTCAGAGGACTAACCCCTCACCCCCCAACCCCCTCTCCCCGAGTACGAGGCGAGGGGGAGCCATTACTCCGCGCACTAAGCACTAAGCACTAAGCACTAAGCACTAAGCACTAAGCACCAAGAACCAAGTACCAAGTACCAAGTACCAAGAACCACCCCGCTTTTTCGGAAACCAAGCATGCCGTCCTTTGCGCTACGATATTACGTCCCCGTTCAGTTGTTATTAATGCTGTTCGTTTCACTACATGCGGCTGAACCAAGTAAAGTCAATGATGGTTTCACAGTTTCAGCCAAGGACTGGCCATGGTGGCGAGGACCAGATCGCAATGGCGAAGCTTCCATAGATCAGAAACCACCGACGGAGTGGAGCGCGAGCAAGAACATTGTTTGGACAGCCGCAGTGCCCGGTCGCGGACATGGATCTATGGCGATCATGGGACCACGGATTTTCATGCAAACCGCGGACGAGGCGAGCGGAGCGCAGATGGTCATTTGCATGGATCGCACCAGCGGTAGCAAACTTTGGTCGAGCACTGTACATCCAAGCGGAGGCATGCGAAAGAACAACAAGTCGACTGCCGCTTCAAGCACTCCAGCATGCGACGGCGAACGTGTTTTTGTCAACTTTCCGAACAACGGCGCATTGATGACCACAGCCTTGGATCTCAACGGAAAGCAACTTTGGCAGACCAGGATTTGCGACTACATTGAACATCAGGGCTATGGATCATCACCCGCACTTTATCAGTCGCTCGTGCTGGTTTCGGCTGACAATAAAGCTGGCGGAGCGATCGCAGCACTAGAGCGCAAATCAGGTGAAATCGTTTGGCGTCGCGAACGACCCCAAATGCCCAATTATCCCTCTCCGATTGTCTTGAATATCGCTGGCAAAGATCAGTTGCTCATGACGGGCTGCGATAAAGTATCAAGTTTCAATCCGCTCAACGGCGAGACGCTGTGGGAAGTCGACGGAGCAACAACTGAATGCGTAACTTCAACGGTAACCGATGGCAGCCGTATTTTTACAAGCGGGGGTTATCCAAAGAATCACATGTCTGCAGTGCTAGCCGACGGAAGCGGAAAGAAAGTTTGGGAAAGCGATAGTCGACTTTATGTGCCATCACTCGTTATTCGCAACGGCTATTTATACGGCGTGCTTGATGCGGGGATTGCGGTTTGCTGGAAATCTGAGACGGGAGACGAAGTCTGGAAGGCTCGATTGGGTGGAACCTTCTCCGCTTCGCCTGTGCTTGTGGGCGACAAGATTTATGCGACCAGCGAAGTTGGCGAAACGTTTATTTACCGCGCGGACCCAACCAAGTTTGAACAAATTGGGAAATGCAAACTCGGCGATGAAGTGCTCTCGACTCTCGTTATCTGTGATAGCCGTGTTTATTACCGTGCAGCCACGATCGTTGACGGAAAGCGCGAAGAGTTTCTCTATTGTTTGAGAGAGTAACATGCGGGCTACAACCTGTTTCTTGATCTGCGTTGGCCTAGTTATAGTCTCTGTGCAAATTGGAGAACTGAAGGCCGACTTGAATGCCGGTGCGGCCATTGTGGACATCACGCCGACTCAGTTTCCAGTGATTGTTAATGGTGGAATGGTCTCGAATACTGCGAAGTCCGTCAAAACTCGCTTGAATGCAAGAGCGATCGTACTGGCCGATGCGAAAGAGCGAATTGCGATTGTAGTAGCCGACAGTTGCATGATGCCGCGCGATTTGCTCGACGAGGTAAAACAACTCGCATCTACGCGCACCAAACTTCGACCGGATCGGATTCTGATCTCGGCCACACATACTCACAGCGCTGCCTCTTGCATGGGTGCACTTGGGACTGATGCAGACACTAATTACGTCCCTTTGCTGCGCCAAAAACTAGTGGAAGCAATTGTCGCCGCCGAAGCCAGCTTAGAACCCGCTGAAGTTGGGTGGGGAAGCGCTCCAGCACCTGAGTACACGGCACTGCGTCGATGGGTTCGGAGGCCGGATCGAGTTGGTATCGATCCGTTCGGCAACCCAACGGTTCGAGCCAACATGCATGCGGCTAGAAATCCCGACGATGCAATTGGTCCAACAGGGCCGGAAGATCCCGAACTGTCAATCATCAGTTTTCGCAGCGTCAAGGACAAACGACCACTAGCGGCTTTGTCAAACTTCTCGATGCATTACTTCAGCGATACTGCCATCAGCGCGGACTACTTTGGTCTCTATTCAGATGGTCTGCAAGCGATTGTGAAGGAACGGGATCCGAGTGCGACGAGTTTTGTTGCAATGATGTCGCATGGATGTAGCGGCGATATCTGGCGACGAGATTATTTCCTTCCAGCACCTTCACCTGACGTTACGATCGACGCCTTTAGCCAGGGTTTGCTTTACATCGCAAACAAGGCATTTGACGCAATTGAGTATCAAGCCGATGCAAGTTTATCGATGGCGGAAGCACGTCTGCCCATGCGGTACCGTGTGCCTGATGCTCAACGATTAGAATGGGGAAAGCGAATCGTGGCAGAGATGGGCGACCGTTTACCTAAGAGCGATACGGAGGTCTATGCTCGCGAACAATTAATCTTGCATGAACGCCAATCAACGGAGATTGTTTTGCAAGCGATTCGTATAGGTGATATCGCCATTGCAACCACACCATGTGAAACCTATGCGTTAACGGGTATGAAGCTAAAGCTACAAAGTCCATCGACGAAGACGATGGTCATTGAATTGGCGAACGGTGGCGATGGTTATATTCCGCCCCCTGAGCAACATCATTTGGGCGGCTACAACACATGGGCAGCGCGTTCAGCTGGACTGGAAGTAACCGCTGAGCCGAAAATCGTTGCCGCTGATTTACAGTTGCTTGAGCAAGTGTTTTCCAAGCCGCGACGAAAATTTGAACAAACGCGTGGAGCTGATGCAGAACCTAATTTCCAGTACGCACTAGCATATTGGCGCTTGCATGATTTTGCCCCGCCCATCGCTCGTGATGAGACGGGCCATTTCGATGCAGTGTTTGAACCTGGCGTGCTGTTTTTTCTCGAAGGTGATGACACTCGAAAGTACACCGCGGGAGACATCAATCGTAGCGCTCACTTCGCAGGCGGCAGAATGCGTGTCCAGTTACCGAAACTGGAAGATCAGTTCACAGTCAAAATGTCATTCTGGAATGGTATGCCCGATGAAGCTCGGGAAGTTGCGGGATGGATGTTTTCGCGCGATTATGAATCTAGCGTAACCGCTTCCGGAATTCATCTGGGCTTGGGTGGTCAAGGTGAAATGGCTGGTCGTTTGATCCTGCAAATTGGTATGGATAAACCGCTAATTGGAAAGTCGATCGTTAAGCGCTGGACATGGCATCAAGTTAAACTTGAGCGAAGTGCGTCTGAGTTTCGCGTATATCTAGATGAATCTAAAGAACCCGAGATTGTTCGGCCTGTAGATGTCGCCAATCATATGCTTTCACAACAGTGGTTCTTCGGTGGTCGCAGTGATTCGAAGGACAATTGGGAAGGTAGGCTAGATGAGATTGCGGTGTATCGTTCGTTAATTGTTTGGTAGTGGGGTATGAATCACTGTTTGCCTTGAGTTTAAGAAGATCGCAAGCTGGAAGCTGGCATGGCGAAAAGTCGTAGATGAATACCGTAGCGGAAGCCGTCAAGGCTTTCGGAGGTTGGATTTACGAGTGCAAAGTCACATGAACGAAATGCTTGACGCATTCCGCTACAGACTTTTCGCCAC
>JANODD010000417.1:0-28654 GCA_031412515.1 Planctomycetia bacterium
CAGCCGGAAGGCGTTAGCCTCCGGTTCAATACACAACCGGAGGCTAACGCCTTCCGGCTGATAAGACTATACCACCGTAATGATCAGCTTCAGTTCAAACTCCTAAGCGGGACGCTCTCTTCCGCGTTCCGGCTGATAGACTTTAACCTCGGAAAGCAAATACTATCCTTATTTTGAGTACAGCAATTCGAAAGTGAGTGACATTGGGCGCTAGCCGCGGGCGAACGGAGTGGCCGACTCAAATTGATTTAGTGGCTAGCCAATGTCCGATGATTCACAATGAAGTATGTCATTTTGGAGGATTCAATAATTCTTGATGATCACTACTTCGTTCACCCGCCGCTAGCGCCGACGGCTCGCGGTATGCGCAGTGAGCCGACGGCGGTGGTCGTTATTTCCACGGAGCTTGTACTTGCTACGGTTTAATAAACAAAGCCCGATAAATGGGTTGTCCGTTAATCCTTGCCCGACGTTCGAAATGCGTTGTATAGTCCATGTGATGTGAGGCAGGGCGTTCGGGAATGAACTTGGGGCCGAGTAGAGATGTGGTATCCATTACTTGAGCGCAGATCAGTTCGTAATAGTCGAGCACATCGGTCCAGAAGTGAAATTCGCCACCGGCAATAAGACTGCGCTCGATGTCGAGGATAGCTTGGTCATTGAGTACGCGGCGTTTCTTGTGTTTGTTGCGCCACCAGGGGTCCGGGAAATAGACATGCATACGCGTGACGGAACTTGTCGGCACGGTGTCTCGCAAAAAAGCCTGTGCATCGCCCCGTAACATTTTGGCGTTGGTTAGATCCGCCTTGGCTAAGCGCTCTGCGGCTCGGTTGGCAAACTTCATTGCCAGCTCGATGCCAACGAAAAAATGGTGTGGTGTTTGGGTAGCCGCCGACTTGAGAAAAAGCCCTTTGCCGGAGCCTACTTCTACTTCGACGATTGCACTGGCAGGTACCAGTTGCTCCCAGGCTGCCGGACTGGAAAGCACATCGATCGCCAGTTTGTCGTTAGCTCCTGCGGCGGTGTTGATCACTTCGGACTCCAAGGTTACTGATGCTAGCGAACGAAAAGGGTGGCAGACCACTGGCTAAGCCGTTTTCTCGGTTCACTCATTTTTCCATTGCGTATTCTAGTCGATCAACGGACAAATGGACGAGTCGGTAGGGGGCTATTTCTGTGATGGTATTGGGAACGGGAGAACGAGGCGCGTCGTTCTCCCATTCCGTGTTCTTGCGAATCCACTTTGTGGTGTCATGCCAGTGGTCTCCGGTCTCTCACGAAACCAGCTACATGGATCCAGATAATTGATGTCAAACGGTAACAATTGGCGAGGCTTTAACTCCGGGGCGGAGTTTAGCCAAAAAGCAAGTGGCGTATAGTCGTAGCGATTTTCATTCTGCCTTGAATCTAACTTCGCGTTTTAGCAGCACTCACCTGCGTTTTACCCCCATCGTTAGGCCGATGGGATAATCGGATAGTACGTACCCGCCCGTGCGTTCTATTTGCCTACGCCTGGACATGATGTCCATTGAACTGGCTAGCATTGCATCGCAAAGCTGGTCAAACCGAACGAGAATCAAGGAGGATCGACGTGAGAAAATTATGGTTTTCAAACTTGGCATTGATGCTGGGGTGCCTGAGCACTTCGACAGCATTCGGCCAATACCCCGGCGCCTATGGCTCGTTAGCCCCGAGCGCCTTTCCGGTACAGTACCAGCAACCTCAAATGAACCTACCGGCTTATCAGCCGTTTGGTCAACAGTTGCCACAAAATCAAATGGCTGCGGCGGTTCAATTTCCTGGCGCGCCGATGTCTGGCATGCCAACGACCGGCACAGTGACTTCGGCACCCAATCAGACTTATATGGTTCCGAACGGCGGAATGTCCAGTGGAATGCCTGCAGGTATGCCCAGTAGCTCGCAGCCAGGATGGATGGGACAACGCAACGCGTCGTTTCAGTTGGTGAACACGCAAGAGAATGTTCACGCAGTCCCATCCTATGCAGCTCCATCGAATACCGTCCCATCGAACATGGTGCCTGCACCAACGCCGATGAGCGCTCCGATGCAAAGTGGACCGCAGTCGATGATGGAAAGCGGTGCTCCTTTGCAGCACTCCATGAACGCGCCAATGCAAAACCAAGGTCAAGCATTGTCGTACCAGTCTGCACCCAATGCCCCGATGACCAATGCACCGATGACCAGTGCACCGATGATGAATCCGGTCTATGGGCAGGCGATTGCCCCGGGATGCACAAGCTGCGGTACCGCACCATTGAGTGAATCTTACGGTTACCCAATGTATGGCGGACAGCCTTGCCAAACATCCTGCGGGCCGCAGATCGGTTCGCGGTTCGGTAACTATGCTCGCGGTTCGATCTTCACTGGCATGCCAGCTGGATCAAAGCCATACTTCGCTGGCGGTGGCGTTCTGTTGTTCCATCGAGTCGATGATGACAACGTAAACCTTGCATACAACACAAACGATCCTTCCGGCAACTTGCTTGGAACCCGCGACGCACGGTCTGGATTGATGCCTGGCTTCGAAGTATTCATGGGACGCTACTTCAACTGCGGCCGCAACGCTTTTATGGGTAGCTACTGGGGATTGTTCCCAGAAGATGAGATGGCAACCGTTACGACTAATGGCGGAGAGGACTTGCGTTCACGCTATCAGTTCACCGGAGCACGGATGCGACCCTTTGGATCTTACGAAGACACGGCTGTCTACAATTGGTATGACACGTATGTAAATCCAAATCCTGCAGCGGGCGATGATGACAACACAACCTCGCGCGCTCAACGCATTGATCGAAGCAGCAACTACCAAAACATCGAAGGCAATCTGCTCGGCTTTATGACCGGTGGAGCGGCTCGATCGTTCTACTTGCCAACCACTGGCACTGTGTTCTCTGGAACACGCGGTCTACAAGGTGGCTACGGCGCAGGTTTTGGTGGCGGATACGGTGGTGGCTGCGGCTATTGCGGCGGAGGAGGCTGCGGCGCATGTGGCGGTGGCAATAGTTGCGGCGCTGGTAGTTGCGGACCAAGCAACTGCGGCAGCTGCAACACTTGTCCTCCAACACGTTTTGCAACCGGTCCATGCTGCTTGACACCGGGCTGTGGAAGCCGTCTGAACATGACATGGCTGGCCGGTGTACGCTACTTCCGCTTCAAGGATACTCTGTCGTATGCATCCAGCCTTAGCGACACATACTTCGGCAGTGGCAACGACGATATTTATTACGACTCGCGAGTTGTCAACGACCTGATCGGCGGGCAGATCGGTGGCATCATGAACTTCTGCACAGGCAGACGCGCAAGTCTATATGCCCTCACCAAAATGGGTGTCTACGGCAACCATGCCCGATTTAACTCCGACCTCGGAACTCACAACGGTCATTCCGCATATGTCAGCAACGGCGGTGTGGAGCAGAACTATATGATTTCGAGCAGCAAGACCGACGTCGCCTTCCTCGGCGAATTGGGAACGGGTGTTAATTACCGCTTGACTTCCAAGTGGAGTGCGAATGTTGGCTACCGAGCAATCGCTGTTTCTGGAGTTGCAACGGCCGTTGATCAGTTGCCAATTAACATGACGCACCTTGGTAACGCATCCAACTTTGACAACAACTCGGCATTGATCCTTCACGGCGTAAACCTGGGGGCTCAGTACAACTACTAAGAAAGGTTCGGCGAATCGAGCGTAGGCAAATCTCCCGCGGGAGACTCCCTTCGTCGAAATCCTAAAACGACGGCAGCGAAGTTCAACTTCGCTGCCGTTTTTCGTTTTATCACCCAGCGATTTTTCGTCTTCGACTTGGCAGCATCCGCCGGAGCAACGAAAGGATTCATTTGCTTTCCGCTCCGGGCTCGGCCCGGCGGAAGCGCAACTGACAGGCTACATGCGTCAGGAGGACGGATGGGCGACGAGGGCTTATGCCACCATTAAACTGATCCTGTTCGAAGTCGCAATGTTTATCTGTATATTGCCACAGCACCTGACCATCGCAAGCGATTTGCCCCCTAGACCTGCTGCGCACAAAAAGGCAGGGGTTTCAGGTGCGAAAGTTGCTCGTACTGAAAACGTGTCTCGGCTTTTTCATGGCCGCTGATAGTGGTATAGTTCTAGACGTACTCGTTCAAACGCAAGCATCCGCAGCACACTAAACCGAGGTTTATCCATTGCAGCCATCCGATTCTCCGACTGAAAATTCGACCGCAAAGTGTGTGATTCGGCTCGCTACCGAAGCCGATTTGCCAAAAGTTCTAGCGTTGTTGCGTCCGTTTGTCGAACAACGAAAACTGCTTCGTCGGACAAGGGCTGAAACCGCAGCTCTCCTTGTGACCGGATTTGTTGCGGAACATGATGGAGAAGTCGTTGGATTTTCGTCCGTTGAAATCTATTCAAAAAAACTCGCTGAGATCCAGTGCTTGGCCGTCAAAGAGGGCTATCAGGGTCAGGGGCTAGGCAGCGAACTTGTTCGCCACTGTGTCGAACTGGCTCGTGAACGCGGGATCATGGAAGTCATGGCGATCAGCAGCTCGGATAAATTCTTGCAAAACCTTGGGTTCGATTATTCGCTGCCTGATCAAAAGCGGGCTTTGTTCTACCAACTGCGAACACGTGAAGACCTCTATCGAGAACGCGAAGGTACTGATGATTGATCGCCGACGAATGGTTCGTTTCGTGCAGTGCATGCTCGTCTTCGGTCTATTTGCTGCAGTCTTTGTTTCGTCGGCAGAAATTCGAGCTCAGCAAAACTCATCGGTCCAAGTCGCTGAGCAAGTTTACGTGAACCCTTCACTGTGGCCCGGAGTGCTTATTATCCAATCGGGCTTGATATCGGAAGACACACCGGTAGCTGAGCCAGATCTCAAGTTGCTGGCCGCATCGCTTGCGAATAAAGACAGTCGAGTTCTGCTGGTGGTGGAGTCTGCAACGAGCGCCGCGTTGGATTTGAGTTCAGTGTTCAAGGATCATCAAGCACAAGTTCTTCGTTGCGACCCTGCGGATTTGAGAAGTAAGCTCAACGACTCCGATGTCATTGCCAACTGGGCAACCTGCGAATCCGTTTGGATCGATTCAACGCCTAACACATCCGCTGCGATCAAGCAGCTTGACTCCACCTTGTTCTCGCGATTGGAAAAATGCCTCGAGCAAGTACTTGAGAAAGGTGGTTTTGTAAAAGCCTCAGGCGATTTGAGTTGGCTAGGGACGGACGCAGTTAGCAGTCGCAAGATGTTATTGGATAATTGTAAGATAACCACAATACAAGCGTACACAAATGATAACTTGGTTGTAAATGTTCGCTTGCCAGAGGGCTCGCGATGTGCTTTCACAAAAAGGCAAATGATTAATATCACCAAAGAGCACGTGATCAACACCTCACTTGCGGCAACCAAACACTATACCGAACCGCTAAAAAAATCGCTCAAAGAAGGTGAATCGATTGACTGGGTCCAGTGGCAGCGAACGCTGCTTGAGCGTCAATCGACCAAGTATCCCGGACCAGAAGTCGTCGGGCATAAGCTGACAGGCGGTTCGCTTGTCATTGGTGGCGGAGGTGGTATGCCTGAAGAAGTTTGGAAGCGGTTCGTTGAACTTGCAGGCGGAAAAACCGCGAGGATCGTAATCCTTCCGACCGCAGTGGAAGATCCGAAAGCGGAACCGGGCTTTGAAGCTCGAGTATTAAAGCTGGCTGGCGCGGAACACATTGTCACTTTGCCTCAGGTACAACGAAGTGAAATCGAAAAAGCTGAGTTTCTTGCTGAGTTAGATCAAGCAACCGGCGTTTGGTTTGGCGGCGGACGTCAGTGGCGATTTGTCGATGCATACTGGGGCACACCTGCTTGGGAGAAATTAAGAAACGTTTGTCGTCGAGGTGGTGTGATTGGTGGCAGTTCCGCCGGCGCGACCATTCAAGGCGATTTGCTTGTTCGCGGGGCACCGGCAGGCAATTATATTATGATCGCCGATGGCTATCGCCGCGGTCTCGGTTTACTGCCAAATGTCGCCATTGATCAGCATTTCTCCCAGCGAAATCGATTTAATGAATTAGAAGGCTGTCTTGGTGAATTTCCATCCATCTGTGGGATTGGCATCGACGAACAAACGGCATTAGTCGTCACCGCATCCGATCGATGCGCAGTCATTGGTACTGGTTCTGTGTGGGTGTATCAGAGCTACCGAGTAACGGACGATCTCAAGCCTGGTAGCCAGACACGTTCTTTCAGGCGAAAAGAACACAAAGCCAGTAGCGAGTTTTCATTGGACTAGGTGAGCATGTCCATCGTGGCCGACGCTGCAAACGTCGGGGCTCGTCGTCGTGGTCGGTATCGTGATTGTGATTGTGATTGTGATTGTGATTGTTGCAAAAAACAAGCGCAAGCTGGAAGCATACGCGACTAAGATTCCTCTTTACCAGACAACTCAAAGACGGGCTCAAAAGCTGTTGCGAACTCATAGACGTCGTCAAAGTCTTCGCGACGGTCGGACTCGGATTTCTTCATATGCTTGATGCGGATCAAGTTGTAAACGATCTCACCAAAATCACCGGTGCGATGAACGCCCCAGTTGTTTAGGACCGTCAGGGCCATGTAACCATACTGCTCGACGGCGTATTGGCGGATGGCTTCGCAGAGTTGCTGACCGGTAATGTGATGCTCGCCCTCAGCTCCCTGCCCAGGCATCTTGAGAGTCTCTTGCGCGTACGCGAGGGCTTCGCGAACGAACTGATAAGCTTCAATGTGGTAACGAAGATCTTGTTGAAGCAATTCAATAATTGGATGAATCTTCTCGGTCATGGCAATGAACCTTTTTGCAAAACACGCGGATCAGAAATGACTCGCATGCGTATTTTAGTCTTGTTGATCTTCGGTAACTTCGTCATCGTTCGGTTCAGGCTGATTGCCGCGACGAATCACGGAGATCACATCCTGAGCGTGTAACATGATCCGTCGGTTATCTTCCATTTGAACTAACAACTGTTGTGACAAGAGTTCCTGCCCCAACACTCGACCTCGACCTTCGGCAGTGACAATGTCAGCGCCAACACGCGGCATCTTTTTGCGATTCTCTTCGTAGATGTCGTATTCATATCGTAAGCAGCATTTTAACCTTCCGCATCGTCCCGATATTTTATTTGGGTCGAGCGTCGCTTTTTGCAGCTTAGCCATTTTCATCGAAACGGGCGGCATTTTCATTAAGAAACTGTTACAACAAACGGGTTTGCCGCAATCACCGTAATCCGCTAGCAACTTCGCTTCGTCGCGCACACCAATTTGTCGCATTTCGACGCGTGTTTGAAATTCATGAGCCAATCGTTTGACCAACTCGCGAAAATCAACTCGATCTTCAGACAGGTAATAGATTACCATCCGTTCGCCACCAAACACTCGTTCAAGATCAACGAGATCCATCGGCAAGTTCAATTCGCGGATGACTCGAAAGCAGATATCCGCTTCCTCGACGCTCTTGGTCAGCAGATGAGCGTATTCATTGTCATCTTCGTCAGTCATTTCGCGCTGAATATTGCCACCCGGTGGGTCGATCATCGCCGCTAGGGCCCGTTGATCGGCAACACATAATACGTCGCCGGTTTCCAATCCCCGCGCAGTTCGCGCAATGACCCGCGCGCCGCGACGATATTCGTCACGCGCCTGCATGACATGCAAAGTGCGCATGGTTCCGCAACGGACAACGTAACTGGGCATAGGTATTTTCGATTAGAACATAAGAAAAGCGAATAAAATCCCATGGCAGTTTAACTACTCCTAGTCCCCCTGGGTAGCCACCGATCTCAACGTGGTAGGCACTAATCCCGCAGGCTTGTCCTGCGGATTATTCGGCTTCTCACTAATCCCGCAGGCTTGTCCTGCGGATCGTTAGGTTTCTCACTAATCCCGCAGGCTTGTCCTGCGGATCGTTAGGCTTCTCACTAATCCCGCAGGCTTGTCCTGCGGATCGTTAGGTTTCTAACTAAGAACGTGCTGGCAGTGCATGGGGACGAGCACTTACGCCGTTAGTAATTTGATCCTCGGCGCAGTGCCCTTAGTAGGTAACAGAACCATCAGGCAAGACGGTGGTATACGATCAACGCAAGTGCGAATCGCGCAGTCTTGAAACCAGCGTTTCAGCCCGCGCACCCGTCGCGGTGAGGCGCGCTATCCGGCACTGCTCCGTGGCAGACTCAATGGGTTCCAGCCGAATGTTCAGTCGATCCCCAGGTAAGCACTCTGGAAATTTTTCAGCCCATTCGACGAAGATCAACGCCGACTGCTCAAGCAACTCGTCGATTCCCAAGTCCCAAACCTCGGCGGATGATTTGAGCCGATAGAAATCAAAATGATAAATCAGGTGATGTCCGGAATAACGTTGCAGCAGAACGTAGGTCGGACTGGTTACCTCCTCAGCAGCGACGCCGAGTGCCTGGGCGACGAATCGAACGAACTGCGTTTTGCCGGCGCCCAACGTGCCACTCAGGGCGACGAGCATGGGCAATTCAACCATGACAGCTAAAGCTCGAGCAAAGCGTTGCGTTTCCGAGAGGCTGTCTAGTTGGATTTGAAATTCAGGCATAAAATAAAAGGGAACAATTGGAACAATTGTGCGACTCGCAATCACATGCTCCAGCCGTACGATCGGAACATTAAGTCTTCGACCGTGCCGGTAATATCGCGAAGGGTAAACGGCTTGGAAAGCAACGACTGCGTCTGAAGCTCAGCGGCCCGCTGCTTGATGCGGTCGTCCATGTTGGCGGTCATAATGATGCACGGCAGAGTGCTTTCGACCAACTTGCGAATTTCCTCAAGGGCATCCAAACCAGACAGTCGCGGCATATGAACATCCAGCAGCACTAAGTGCAACTCAGATTGCTGCCGCACAATCTCAATGGCTTCGCGACCATCAGAAGCCAGGTGCGTGCAGAATCCGCGTCGTTGAAACAACTCGCTCAACGATTCACGAAAATCACGATCGTCATCTGCGATCAGCAAATGAGGCGCTGTCCATTGCACTGGAAACACCCTCCGAACATGGATTAACCATTTGTCACAAGCAAATCGCCTGCCAAATCGTCAGACGTATGACACGGAAAGACACCCCTGCATTATGCGTTCCCAACTGCCTCGCCGGAAGAGAGCCTGGGCTAGTTATAGAGGTTTCTGAGGAATGGTTGGGAGTTTTCTGAAGCGTCGGAGAGACTTTCGGATGCCAAAATAGGCTAGAATTACCGCCAAGCCACGCAAAACCTGTGTCGGCCCTGCAAGTGGCGCTGGGAAGCAGCTGGTGAGCGAATGTAGCTGGTTTCGTGAGAAACCGGGTTGCAGCGTAGGCCTTTCTATCGCATCCGGTTTCTCACGAAACCAGCTACCTTAACTACCAGCGCTAGCACATTAGTTTACATATAAGCAATTGCAGCTTGAACCTGCATCTAGCGAATCACTGGCGGTGCAGGTGTCGCCGTGGGTGCAGGCGGTGTTGTAAATGGCGGTGTTGTTGCAGGTGGAGTAGCGGCTGGCGTAGGTGGTGTTGCGGCTGGCGCTGGAGCACCTCCTGAACTCGCGACCTGCGTGACGCCGTCGGACTTGGCTGCCTTTTCATTGCTCTCAACCGCTGCGGCAAACAATTTCGTACCGCGAAACTCTTCATAACTTGGACCACGAGGTATCACGCGGTTTTGTGGCATTCCCCAAACTCGTGATGTCCGGTCACCGGCAAAACGGGTTCCTTCGTAAATCGTTCCCGCTTGCCAAGGGCCAATACCCAAGAACCATGTGTCGCGAGCCGTGCTGCTCGATCTAGCAATTCCTGACTGCCAGTAGGGAGCGTGACTGCTTTTCACATAAGCAAACACAGCCACTTTGGCAGCACCGAGTTTCGCTTCTCGACGTCCGACCGACATTTCCGGAAGGGCAGGGATACTGGCCCCTGCTAGCGCTCCCGCTCCCGAAAGTGTATTGCTGGGAGGTACTCCATAAGTCACATTGTGGCCGTCGAGTCCCATCGTGCCCACCCGAGCTTCCGCAATCAATTCTGCTTCGTCTTTTGTATCGACTAACAAGACGTTTTCAGCGACCATACCCTGTCGAATGGAAGATACTACATAGTCGGTGTCGAGCAAATTGTTCGGTGCTTTGAGCATCTTCATATACGACGTATCAAGAAAAACTTTCTTGCCGGTCAAGGGACTAAAGTCGATCTTGGAGACCGTCGCATCCACTGCGTCACTCATCAGCAACTGATCCGTCGCTGTAAAACTTCTCGTTGTCCCGCAGCCGGCCATAACGCAAATCA
The DNA here is from genome assembly GCA_031412515.1 of Planctomycetia bacterium. Lineage (GTDB taxonomy): Bacteria > Planctomycetota > Planctomycetia > Pirellulales > Pirellulaceae > Aureliella. Next base: position 10,298 of record JANODD010000417.1, read on the forward strand.
ATCCTAACACAAGGCAAGTTAGCACCTTTCGGCTTAGCCACAGATGGCTCCGTCTTACATGAGTGGATTGGGCGAAAATCGGAGGTGCGCGGTCAGGCATGGCAACCGTGTTGAGTGGCAGATTCGTAGATGACCAAACTCATCTATACACAAATCGGCTCAGCCAGAAAATACCGACCACTCAAGCTAGCAATGGTAGCGATCGTAGCTTGGGACCATTTGTCCCGAGCGTATTGCATTTTGCATTTTGAATTGGGAAGAAGAAAAGACAAGAGAAAAAGTAAGACGGGACAAATGGTCCCATCCTACGTTAACCAACACTCAAACACGCGAATCGGCACGCGACCATCCAGCAAATCCACATCATGCTCCGCTGTCTTCCACCCAGCGTCGCGAATCCACTTTGAAAATCGGTCCCCAGTATGCCGATGCGGTTCGCTCAAGTACATCCGCCCGCCGTCCGCTAAATGTTTCCTAGCACACACTTCGAGCATCGAAAACAAACTTGGGTCATACACTAAGTCCGAACCAATAATCACCGGAAAGGGAGCTTGCTCGAGCTGGTCGAGGTTCCATCGCAACCGCTGAAAGTAAATGCGATCTTGCAACGTCCATGCATTCAGCTTCGCGACCATCAGCGCCAATCCAACTGCGTCAGTCATTGTGACCTGAGCCTGCTGCGCCGCCGCACCGACCCCAGCTTGCCCCGATCCGCACCCAAGCTCCAAGACGCGAACATCGCGAAGCGGCAACTGCTGCAAGAATTTGTCGAGCCCAATCGCGGCCCGCCATGTCGCTGCCCAAAACGGATCGAGATCCTCCGCCGGCGCTCTGCTATTGTTCGCCGCTTTCTGCAGCAAAACGTCCGGATTGGCGACGCGATACCAATCGAAATGGCGACCGCCCAACTCCAGCGGCTCCGTCACCAGCGTCACCGTTCGTTCGATTCGCGATTTTAGTCGTGTGTGTGCCGCGAGGCTTGCTCCGTCAAGTACTTTTGTTTCCCCTTCTGCAATCATCGACTCTGCAATCTTCTAATTTCCTTTACCAACCCAAATCGCTTTTGGGCGATAAACTCAACAGAAGTAGGGCTGTAGCAAGCATTATCGACTGCACTTCAGCCGAAGGTCAAGGGTCAAACACCCCTACTACCCCGCCCTTATCCTACTCGCTTATCCATCCTTCGCTACAATCTAGACCATACCGACCGTACACTACGGCCATACAGCCATTTTCTGACCACTAAACATTCCGATCTCGGACCCCCGTTCATGCAAAGACAGTTCATCGCCGAACTCAAGGCTCGAGACCAAGTTGACGAAATCTATCGCGTCGTTGATAAGCAAGTGCGAGCCAACCGGCAGGGAGCCGACTATCTGCTGTTACAGTTGATGGACAGAACCGGCCAGATCAGCGGTTTGCGATGGAATGCGGGCCAAGCCCTTTACGAGTCCTTTTCCAAAGGCGATTTCCTGCGAGTCATCGGCGGCACTCAGTTGCACAATGGCATGCTGCAATTGATCGTGCAGGACTTTCACGTTGTACCAGCTGACAAAGTGAGCATTGAGGATTTCGCCACCAGCAATCCCGGCCAAATCGACGAATGGTTCAGCGAGCTGCAGCAACGATTGACAACGCTAACCAACCCTGATCTCGCGCGGTTGATGATAGACTACTTTGCCGACGAACCGCTAGTCAACAAGCTGCGGCGCGCGCCAGCAGGAATTAAAACGCACCACGCTTACGAAGGCGGCCTGCTCAAGCATGTGCTTGACCTGGTACGCATTGCTACAGCCGTCGCGCCGAACTATCCACAACTTGATAGCGACTTGTTGCTCGCGGGTGTGTTCTTGCACGACCTCGGCAAACTTGACGAGCTCAGTTTCGACGGAGAGCTGACCTACAGTGACTCAGGGCAATTGCTTGGCCACTTGGTTCAAGGCGTCGTTGAATTGGAGATGCGTGCGAACCGTATCGGCCTAACAAATCAACCGATTCCTCGACCATTGATTTTGCGACTGCAGCATATGATTGCCAGCCATCACGGCTTCCTCGAGCACGGCAGTCCCAAAGTCCCGATGACGATCGAAGCAATTGTGCTGCATTACTTGGACGACATGGACGCCAAAGTCAACGCAGCCACCGAACTGATCGAATCCGACCGGAACTCCGACAGCGTTTGGACCGCTTTCCACCCAAGCCTCGGTCGCAAGTTGTACAAGCCATCCGTGATTTCGAAATAAGTACAACAAGTTAGGCTATTTGAGCAATCAGCCAAACGTTAATCAAGCAGCCCCAAAGCACACATCCCACCGCACCACCACCTAGCTTGCTAGGTGGTGTCATGACTTGTTAGCTAAAATCTCGCAGTCTCCCAACCGACGGCAAGTCTCCCTGACCACCACCCTAGCTTGCTGGGTGGTGTCATGACCTGAGCCGCCCAGTCTCCTGTGCCGCCAGTTTCCCGTGCGGCTCTGTTTCATTCAGTTCGCCGTTCGCTTTAAAGCTTGCGCTCAATCGAATACGTATAGACTTTATCGATCGAGTTGCCCGACTGTTTGAACGTATCGGTCCCTGAATCGCCATAGATGTACGCATTAGCGCCAGTGGATGACTGAATCGTAAAGTAGTCATCTCCACCAGCTCCGTAGTAATAGCTATTGGTGATTGCACTCTGCTGGATAGTTGACTTGTCAGTTCCATCCTCAAGGAAAACTAATAAGTTAGGAGTTTCCACGTCGGTGGCAACCACTTGGTCGTTCCCAATCCCAAGGAAGAACTCGATGCGATTCGCGACAACATCTGAGAGTATCAGTTTATCATTGGCGTCTTTGAGGATAGTCTTCAAGAGCCCGATGACAGTTACTGATTCGACATTAACGTAGTCGACCCCCAATGACGTAAAAATCATCAAGTTGCCGCCGATGCGACTTCCGAAAACGTCGACGATGGACGCGTTGGTTGGGTCATCAACGATAAGGTCATTCTTGATTCGAACTTGACTGACCGATGTACTGTCTGCGCCAGTCCCCGGGACAACGACAACTGAATTCTCAAAAAATGTCGCTGTCACACCACTGTCAGTGCCCAGGTATACGTCATCGGCGGAATTTCCCATATCAAACGTCGCAAACCCGACCACCGTGCAGTTGGCAACATACACGCTGTCCTGGCCCGCGAATCCAAGGACTGTGAGCGACTGATTTAATCGCAAATTTGCCCCTGATAGTGCTTCCATTGAGTCAGGGAAAAGTGCCAACAATTCGTCAGTCAGATATTCAGCCGGAAGTGAAGCTCCATCCCCTATAAGCACTTCATCATTTCCGTTACCCAAATCAAAATGGGTGGCTCCAAGCACGTTACCTGACTGCAACCACGCTGAGTCATCGCCATTGGACAGGTAAACAAATATCCCGCTTGTCCATCCATTGAGCGTTACGGGCGTGTTGCCATCGTTGACGGTAGTGACTACACCTGAGACTGTAATGCTTCCTGCTTGAGTCGACATGATCTTGATATCGTTGGCGCCATCATCGCCGTATACATACAAGCTACCCCCTCGAATCGACACTGCCACGTTGTTTGCGTTTGCATTGCTCGCTAGCAAGCCGAGCGCAACGATCGATGCTGTAATGAACCACTTCATTCGGAGACTTTCCATAAGTTGGATTGGGTTGTGAAAGGCCAATCCGCGTTAATGCACACCTTATGCCAAAGGCTTATAGGTCTCGAGCGCATCGATGGACGGTTGCTGCAGATCGATGCCTCTTTGCAGTAGAAACATCATCGAGAAAGAGTTTAAATGAGTTGGCGATTTATCGTGTATGCGATGAACTAATGCTGCAACGCACGAAGATTTTGAACTAACGTCGATCTGGTTGAAAAGCCTACACGATAGTTGAGCGCTAGTCGATCACAAATAAGTGTCGCGAGAATTCACGTCCTGCATTGAGCATTTGAATACCTCTCTGCGGACTTCCAAGCTCTCGCGGTGCAACGTCGATAAGTGACGGAAGTTGATTTTAGTTCAGAAGAGATCGCAAGCTGGAAGCATACGCCACTTAATACCTCGCAAGCTGGAAGCATACGCCACGTTGGCTACAAAGTCAGTCCAAGTGGTAAGGACTCACCGAGTATTTGAGTAGCCTCTTCGGTGGCTAGTTGCCCCCCGCATTTGACGAGCGTAACGTAGTGCTCTGGTGCAGAGGTTTGTTCAAACAGGACGATGATCCGCTTTCGCAAATCAGAGTCGATGTCGCGATAGCGGTCATTGACCAATCGAGCACACTGCAATAACGCTAACTGATAAGTCGATTCGTGATCAATGGCAGGTCGCGCAAGTAACTGCTCAAGCCACAGTTCCACTTCGGAGGTGTCGATGACAGTATTTAGCGGTCCGTAAGTTGGAACTCGACTTCCCAGTCGACCGAGCGTCCAAAAAATCGCGGCGCTGCTAAAACTCCACTTTTTTACTTTTTGCAACTCAAGCAACCATCGACCGAGTTGCGATTTTTCGCTCTTAGGCAACAACTCAAGCGAACCCACCAAACGCAGCAACTCAGCTAGCTCATTGGGTGCAACCGACGAACCACCTTTCGCGCGTCGAATAGGATCCAAAAGTCCACGTAGCGGACCAGCCACTTGCTGATAGACCGCCAACTGTTGTCCCGCAGTAAAGCCGCCTGCTAAACGCCGCCAAAGGATCAACGATTCACTGCGAGAACTAGGTGTCGCAAAAGCTAACCGACCATAGACGGCTCGCCACGACTGCGCAACTCGCCAATCATCTGCCGCCAAACCATAACCGGGCCGCAACACGTACCCCAATAGATTCAGCCACCGCGTTTCATGATCTGCACTTCGATGACGACCGCTTTCGAAATCCATCAAGTCCTGCCACATCGATCGCAGCAAACTCGGCGGCCAAGCTTGACGACTTTTTTCTAAACGCTCGGCCAGTGTTTGCATTAACTGCGATGGCTTCAAGGTCCCATTCGCCCCAAAGCACTCTTCAATCGCACTTCGCGCCGCCGCCTGAACGGATTCGTCAACGATACCGCTTTGAGCCGCCGAAGATTCACTGGCCGTACGATCTGTCTCAGTGGTCGCACGGATGTCGAATTCCAGTTTCCAGCGCTGTGGTGATTCTGTTGCTACGCACCAAAGCTGCAACGTACCGATTTGACTGAGCTCTGTTTCGAGAACAACGGGTAAACGTTCTTGACGACGCTTGCCTGGAAACTCGAGCACCGTTCGAATCGGCGGCAAGTCAGAAAAATTCTGTTGATCGAGGTCATAACATTCGCTCGCACGATCTGCCAATCGCGTACTCGAGTAGGAAATCGGAAACTGCACCGGTTGGCCAACAGTCAATTCGAAGGGCATTGCGTCGAGTCGAAACTTGTCGCCAGGGCTGGCTGAACCAGGAATTACGCAAACCGCTCGAGGTGGCGACTGCGAGACTGTGACATAGTAAGATCGCGCAAGCTTGGCTTCGATGCGAACACCATCGCCACGACGCACTTGACCAAAGTAAGCTGCCCCGCGTGACACAGCAACATCTAACCGATCACCCTCGAGCACTCCAACTTGCCAATCAGCCGCAATCGAAGCCGAACCTGCAAACCACTTTGCGATGGCATCCACGATCCGCTGTTTGATCTGCGATGATTCTAGTACGCCGCCGTTGAACAAAATCCAATCCGGCTTAGCCAACTCCACATCTGACATTGCCTGCAGTTCCTCGTCCGCTCGACCATCGCGGCGATGATCCCACAAGAACGCAGCCAAGTGTTTTGTTATCGCTGGATCATTGGCAAACGGTAACCCGAACTCTTGAAAACCAGTCTGTTGCGCCAGCGGTCGATCCGTCAATTGACACGCTGGGAAAAAGCCATCCAGGATAACTGTTTGCACTTCCTCAGCAGTGATTTCAACTTGACTGCCACTGCTGACGATCCTGGAACCGGTGCCCGGCAAGTGAATCGTGTATTGCTTGGGCGCACTTTTTCCTAGTAGCGTTTCCTTCGTTACACGGCACGCTTGACGCAAAGCATCCCAAACGCGTGGCGGCAGATGTTTTCCAGCAGAGATCTTTCGCTCCGCAAATTTCGCCAGCGCCAAATCGAGGTTGTCACCACCGAGTATTAAGTGCTGCCCCACAGCGACACGATGGAGCGAAAGCGTATGTTCATCGCGGTCAAGCAACGTTTTCGCAGCTTGTGCGTCCGCATTTTCATGCGCAGCGCGGACTCGAATCAGCGTAAAATCAGTTGTTCCACCGCCGATATCGCATACTAAAATTGTCTGGCCCGCTGTAACAATCTTCGCCCAGCCGTCGTGATGCAGATTCAGCCACGCGTAAAATGCGGCTTGCGGTTCTTCGATCAACAAGACACGCGGCAAGCCCGCCATGGCTGCCGCTTCGACCGTAAGTTGCCTCGCAACTTGATCGAACGATGCAGGCAAAGTCAACACGACATCTTGCTCCGCAAGTGGATGCGAACGATATTTCGAATCCCAACATTTGCGGATATGTGACAAGTAGCGCGAACTGGCTTCAACGGGCGAAAGCTTTTCTACATCGTCATCGCATTGCCACGGAAGGATCGGCGCACGTCGATTGACTCCTTCATGACACAACCAACTCTTTGCCGACGATATCTGCCTGCCTGGCAACTGCAAACCGCGATCGCGGGCAAGCGAACCTACAATGGACGCAGCCGTATTGGATTCACCGCCAACCGCTTTCGCGAAACTTGAATTCTCAGGTGCAGTGGGTTGATAGTGGAACGACGGCAGTAACTGCCGAGACTCGAGGGTGCCGAAATCTACCCACTGTTCAACAGAAAACGATTCCACTTTGGGTCGTGCGGTTTGGGTATCGACGTAGGCGACAGCACTGTTGGTCGTGCCGAGGTCGATGCCAACAATGTAGCGGCTCGCTTGCTGCTCAAAGACATCTTCGACTGGCTCACTCACGCTTGAACCGCTCCAACATCTTCACGCACGTTAAACTCCAACTTCCAAGTCTGTTCGTTGTGGACGCTGTTGCACCACAGTTCGAACACACCCAGCTCGTTGATTTTGCTATGGAATCGGACCGGTACAAAGCCTTCATCGGGGGCGTCATCGGCCGGCAATGTCAATTGCATCGGAGCGGTCTCGACCAATTCGTCTTCGTCCCAATTGCGAAGCACGGTTCCAACTCGGTCCTCTTTGCGAATGGCAGAGGCGAAAAAGCGGAACTGCACCTCGCGACCGACAACCAGCCCGACTTCACGGCCTGGCACATCCGATTCACTACCCTCTTCCATTCCGAATGGCACCACACAAACGGCTTGCAACGGCCGTGGCATTCCTGGAATTGCCAGCCCCGAAGATTCGATACCAACATAATAACTGCGAGCCGTGCCGCCACGAATGCGCATGCCACCATGCTGTTTTGTCCAACCATAGTAAGCCGCTCCGCGCGCGACCGCATAATCCAGATCTTCTGGACCGCCGAGTGTGTCAGGGGCTTTGCCATCCTCGGACCATGTTGAAAGCACTTCGTGCAAACGCGATCGCAATGCAGGTGCTTTGAACACACCGCCATTCAACAGTAAATGCAAACGCGTTGCGGAAGTGTCGCCGTCCTCATCATTCGAAGTCACGAAATGAGCAATATGGCGAGTGATAGCGGTATCCGCTTCGAATGGCAATCCAATCTCTTGAAAACCGGAGCTGGGTTCGCGTTGTGGTATCGAATCCTTGGCACACTCTGGGAAGAAACCATCGACCAGCAACTCTTGAACGACTTGTCGTTCGACTTCGATCGATACCGTACCAGCGATCAGTTTTGAACCGCGACCAAGCACGGAAATCGTTTCGCGGTCTTTACCGCTCGGTGCAAGTAACGACTCTTTGGCTTTACGACAAGCGTGCCACAGCGATACCGATTGCCAAGCGTTCAGCTTCAAACCTTTTTCACGGAACTTGCCGGCTGCATAATGTGCGAGCGACAAGTCCATGTTATCGCCACCAACGAGCAAGTGATCGCCAACCGCCAACCGACGCAGCACTAATTCACCAGCTTCCTGCTCGGCTCTTAGCAAAGTTAAATCAGTTGTTCCACCGCCGACATCACACACCAGCAACGTATCGCCTTCTTTCATGGCCCGTCGCCAACGATCGCCGGATTTCTCCAGCCAATGGTAGACAGCCGCCTGCGGTTCTTCGAGCAATATGAAATCGTCCGGCAAGCCAGCCTTCAGTGCTGCTTCGCGTGTTAGCTCTCGAGCAGCCATATCAAAGGAGGCTGGTACCGTGAGTGTGACAAGTTGTTCTCCCAGCGGATGATCCGGAAATGCGTGTTGCCAACTTGCAACCAACTGCTGAAGGATCCATTGAGTTGCGGCCACAGGCGATAGCTTTGGCAACTCATCCGGCGCACCCCAAGGTAACAGAGGCGCATGGCGATCGACTTTACCATGGCACAGCCAACTCTTCGCCGCGGCGATCGAACGTTCCGGCTGCTCGGCTGATATTCGGCGCGCGAACTCGCCGACTACGGGTGCCGCGGGATCTCGACCTGGAATCGCAAACGCCCCGGATTGCTGTTCCTGTGGCGTTTGCAAATAAATGAAGCTCGCCAAACTTTGCAGCGCTTCGATTTGGTTGGGTGCCGTCATTTGCTCGATAGGCAGCAGCGCAATCGATGGCTGCTCTGCGTTCAGCTCTGCGAAAGCCACAACACTGTTCGTCGTCCCTAAATCGATGCCTACGGAGTATTTTCTCATAACTCGTTATTCTGACTCTAGATATCCGAAAGCTAAACCCAACAACTGCACTCCAGTTGCGGAACGTTTATTGTATCCGCACTTCCCGAACCGTCGCACCCCGCTTAATTCCAGCATAGATCCGCCTAGGTCCCCTGTGTTTTTGCCTTTTCGTTTGACCCATAGCCAGCGGCGGCGGGAAAGGCTTGCACTTCGCAGCACGAGCGGGTCTAAACGGTAACAAACAATCTTCGGCCCAACCTGAGCCCGCGTGGTTAGCCACCACAGAATCGTTTTAGAGCCTAGCCAAACCTACGCTATTCTTATACTTCGTAAGTTCCTTTTACAGTTCTTTTCACTTGTGGTTTTGGCTGCAAGCCTTTCCCTACGCCGCTGGCTATGGGTCAAACGATGCCGCGTGCGGACGGGACGCCCGCGGTCAACAAAGAAATCACCCAGCAAGTTCAAACCTGCTAAAATGCAGAACGCTGCCATCTAAAAAATAATGCCGCCTCACCTAACAGGAAAACACTCAATGCCGAGCTGGCGACTTATTTCTGTCTTTATCATTTCTTGGTTCAGTTCCTCATCCACAGCGCAGCCGCCCGCAAAGACCGAAGCAGCAGATCTCGTCTTTGTAAATGCCAACGTATTGGTATGCGATCAAAGAATGACTAAGGCAAGTGCACTGGTCGTTCGAGACGGTCGCATCGTAGCCGTCGGGACACGAGAATCCGTAAAGCCGTACGAAGCGAATGCAAAACGAATCGTCGATGCTGCCGGTAAAACACTAACACCGGGCTTGATCGATAGCCACTTGCATTTCATCGGTCTGGGCCAGTCGTTGCAGCAATTGGACTTGAGCGAAGCCCGCTCGTGGAACGATATCGTGGCTCAAGTAGAACAAGCTTCTAAATTACTTCCCAAAGGGACTTGGATCGAAGGACGTGGATGGCACCAATCCAAATGGACTCAAGTGCCCGAAGGCAACGTCGATGGCTATCCTAGCCACACCGCGATGAGTGCCGCGGTGCCAGATCATCCAGTACTGCTGACCCATGCCAGCGGCCATGCAAGCTTCGCGAACCAAGCCGCAATGAAGCTGGCCAGCATCGATCGCAACACGTCCGATCCAGCCGGTGGCGAAGTGCTCAAAGATTCACGCGGTGAACCGATTGGCGTATTTCGCGAGAATGCTCAAGGACTAGTTCGGCGAGCACAAATTCGTAGCACGGAACGCATGACCGATTCCCAATTGCATGAAGTTATGGCCAAGCAACTTCAATTGGCTGGACAAGCTTGTTTAAGCCAAGGCATCACCTGTGTTCATGATGCGGGAAGCAGCTTTGCGACGGCCCGTTTGCTGAAGCAGTTCGCCGAATCGGGCACTTTGCCAGTGCGGATGTCGATGATGATTCGTGAGGACAGCGACAAACTAGCTTCGCAACTATCCAAACATCGCTTCGAAAACGTCGGTGATGGATTTCTGAATGTGCGCAGTGTGAAAGCCTCCATCGATGGCGCATTGGGCTCGCACGGAGCCTGGCTCTTAGAGCCGTATAGCGACTTGGCGAGCAGTGCTGGACTGAATACGCTTGCGCTCGATGAACTCGAAAAGATTGCGCAGCTTTGCAAACAACATGATTGGCAACTTTGTGTTCACGCGATCGGAGATCGAGCGAACCGCGAAGTGCTCGATGTTTACGAACGAGTGCTTGGCGCCGACGCATCGAAAGATCATCGTTGGCGGATCGAGCACGCACAGCATCTTTCACTTGAAGATATTCCTCGGTTCGGAAAACTCGGCGTCATTCCAGCCATGCAAGCCAATCACTGCACGAGCGATGCAACTTTCGTCCCCACACGACTAGGCGATCGACGCAGCGCGCAGGGCGCTTACGCTTGGCGGTCGCTGATCGACGGCGGCGCGATCGTTCCAAATGGAACCGACGCACCCGTCGAACGCGTCGATCCAAGAGCCAGTCTGTTTGCCGCCGCCACCCGTCAACTTTCATCCGGCGAAGTGTTCTACGTTCAGCAGTGTATGACCCGCGAAGAAACATTGCTCAGTTACACTTTGTGGGCTGCCCGCGCTGCCTTTCAAGAATCAGAGCTTGGATCATTAGAAGTCGGCAAGCGCGCGGACTTGGTTCTTTGGGACACTGATTTGCTGAAATGCAAACCCGCCGACATGTTAGCAGCCAACGTTAAGCTAACCATCCTCGCTGGCAAAGTTGTCAACTAATGTCGTTGTCCAGGTTAACTCTAGTCGGCAACGCTGTGAAGTATTTTGGCGAGCACATGTAGCTGGTTTCGTGAGAAACCGGGCGCACCGGTGACCTTTCTACTGCATCCGGTTTCTCACGAAACCAGCTATCCTACTAAGAAAAATGCTTCACAGCGTTACCTAGTCGGGTGCAACTGGTATAAAGCAACTGGCATATCGCAATTGACCTAACGCAATTGGCATGACCCTTGGATCGGAAGGTTTTTGGCCTGTAAGGGCCGCAACAATATAGCCCAGGGCAGAGCGTAGCGCCGCCCTGGGGAACGTAGCGAGGAGGCACGCCGCCCTGTAAGGGCAAAATGCGGAAGGTGTCGTACCGACCCCAACACAGTACATGGAGCAATTTCTACCCGACTTCGAACCTGCTGACATCTCCGAGTTGCAGTATTCTTACCAAGCCGCGATCGGTGGTGAATGGTCAATAGCGAGATTTCGATTGAGCCCCGAAGCAATCGAAAAATGCGTATGACAATGCCCAACGCAGTGACATTTAGACTTGCGAATCAGGACGAAGCGGATGACCTGAAACGCGATTTCGGGTTTGCGCGAGCAGGAAGTCTTCCCAAATGGTTTGACATCCCATTCGATAAGCCTCTACTGCTCCTTGAAGAAAGCGGTGAACACACGGACAGACAACCCAGCTTTGCAAACAAATGGTATGTCGACGAGGAACTTGCCATCGTCTATTTCCAAACGAGAAGGGGCTAATGCCTTGAAAAGGCTAAAGATCAATCGTAAATTTTGTCGTCACCGACCGATTCCGATTCATCCATTTCGTCATCAATCAATTCGCCACCTTCACCGTCCAGCATCTCTTCATCCATGAAATCATCGTCGTCCATCGGCTCGATGAGCTCTTCTTCATCAACCATCTCGACGCCATCCGCGGATAGACGCTTCGGCTTCGGCGAGCCGCTGTCGCGTTTCTGCATATAGAACTTGATGGGCACTTCACCAAACGGCAAATGGTCCCGGCAAACGCCCAACAGATAACGCAAGTAAGACGGCGGAAAACCAGCCGGCGTGTTGCACATCATAATGATCGTCGGCGGGGTAACGGCGATCTGCGAAGCGAAATAAATCTTCGGTCGCTTGTTGCTGTACATCGGCGGCAACTGATGATGCAGTGCCGCTTTGACCAGTTTATTGATCATCGGAGTCGAAACGCGAGTGTTAGCTTGTTTGAAAAGCATCTGCGCGTGGTTTAGCAACGCCTTCATATTCTTACCGGTCTGGCCAGTAATAAAAGCGATCGGCGCGTAAGCCATCGTTGGGAAATGCTCGCGCAAGTAACGCACCCAACGCTCGGTTGGTACGTTACCAGCAACTTTGTCCCACTTGTTCACGACGAAAATGACAGGCTTGAAATTCTGCTCGATGTAATGCGCTAGCTGCTTATCGACTTTGCTAATCGATTCCATGCAATCGAAGAACAGCAGTGACAAATCCGCTCGCCGAATACTTCTCTGAGCTCGATGGAAACCATAGAAGTCGATATCTGTCCGACGGCTTTTGTTGCGGCGCAACCCAGGCGTGTCGATTGCAATGAATCGATGTCCGTCGAGATCGAAGTGCACATCAACGCTATCGCGGGTTGTTCCGGGCACTTCGCTCACAATCATCCGCTCGGCTTGAGCCAATGTATTGACGAAGGTGCTTTTGCCAACGTTGCGGCGACCGACGATGGCGATCTTCATTCGCGGCGCATCGGTGTCGACTGCATCGGGCTCAAGCTTTGGCATGCGACCCAGGATCTCATCAAAGAGCGTTTCCCGGTTGCGATTTTGAAGCACACTGATCGGAATTAACCAACCTCGACCCAGTCGATGGAATTCATGCGTAGCGTTATCAAGCCCCGGATGATCGGTCTTATTCGCCAGCAGCAAGACCGGCTTCTCGATCTTCATCAGCCGTTCGGCGACGTGTTCGTCCAGCGGCACTGGGCCGGTCTTGGTATCGACGACGAACAGCAGTACATCTGCGTCTTCGATCGCTACTGTGATTTGATGTTCGATATCTTTGGTCAAGTTATCGACGTCTTCGATCCCCATTCCGCCCGTATCGACCAACTCAAAGAACTTGTCGTTGTGTTCGATTAACGTCGTCATGCGGTCGCGGGTAACGCCCGGTTTGTCATCGACGATCGCTAGCCGTTTACCAGCGAGCCAATTGAAAACACTGCTTTTGCCGACGTTGGGACGGCCTACAATAACGACGCGAGGAACAGGCATTGGACACGAGCAGCGGTAGAAAGGGGGGAGCAGAAACGCCTATATTCTATCGCAGTATTACCGTTTTCGCGAGGCATAAAATCGGCATTCCCAGTATTGCCTGCTGAAATGCGGGTGTTTCTTCAATCATTCTTGCGAAGTTACGCCACAAACGCGGGCGAGCCACTAGATTTCGACGTACGATTCAAACTGGCCGAGATTTAACACTGTCACGTTGCACCTTCGGGTTTCGTGTGCCACTGGCTTTCCCAATTGCATCCGGGAATCCGGGTGCAATTGGGAAAGGCCAGTGAGCCGAGGTAGGTGACTTAACCTCTCGTGCCTCTTCCTGACACCAATTCACAGGCAAGAAAACTGCCGAAGTTAAAAGCTTACCTCCCGTTTTACTCTCTAAAGACTTGCCTCCATTCTGCGGTGGCGATCTGTGTTGCAGCAATGCTGGTTAGTTGAAGTTAATCACTTCGGCACCTATTGTCCAAACCGTCCAGGCATTGGAATGACTTACGCGGCTCGAAGTAAAATACTTCGGTACACTGGCCTTGCTTTGCCCAATAGCTGATCGCTTTTGGGCAAAGCAGGCCAGGTATCAGTGAGCCGTCGGCGCTAGCTAGCCGCGGGCTTCGGAGTGATACTCTATCACAACAACCGGCCCCATTTAAGCGCAAAGACAACGAACAAATCACTGCATTGGATAGGCAGCTCGCAAATTCAACCGCCCTACTTCGAGACCCGCAGCTAGCGCTGACGGCTCACATTACAACTTTAGTCCCGCGTCATAGCCTTTGGTTGGCGACTAATCCCAAAATTAAAGTTGGATGAAGCATTAGACGCCTAAGCCACGTAGTTCGTCATCTGAAATGACAAGCGATCGACATGGCAAGTGCAACCACTTCTCGATCGATACTCTCCAGGGTTCAAAGTCAATTGGGTCGAAATCTGGCGTCGCGGTAAACGTGCGCTTCTCAGATATACAGTCCGTCATCTGCCCGTCGCGAACAACTTCGCGGCCATTTTTCAACACCCGTGAAGCTCGCTTAAAAGTTGCCTCCCAATCGCTTCCCATAACATACGCAACCATATCGGCACGCATGCCAGGCCGAAGCGAACCACAGTCGTCAAGTCCCAAAATCTTCGCTGGAGCAGCTCGAGTAATGATCGCAATCTCTTCAAGCGAATACTCGCGATCAAGCTCCCGAAGCAGTGAACGCGCGGCGGCTTGAGGATGAATCGTAGCCAGCATCGACTGCCTGAAGGTGCGATCCATAAGCAAGCGAATCAAATGCGGATAACTCGTGAACGGGCCACCGTTGGGATGATCGGTCGTCAAAAAAACACGCCATGGATCATCGATCAGCAAAAGCAATTCGAGCCCAATCGTCCACTGCAAACTGTGGACATAGTTTTTATCGCTGTACAGCATCGGCACAACACCACAGCCCGCCTGGCATTCAACATCGCTGATGATCCAGTGTCGCGGACGCGCATGAACTCGATTGCGATACTGAGCTGCCTCGTCAGCGGAGATCGTCACAGTCTGTCCAAAGACAACTTGGCCCACATCGAGCGTCACGTTGGGATGCGCGTTGACATAGCGGCTGAGCGCTTCGGCACCGCTTCCCATCGCGTAACCCACATCCGCGTCGCTGAACGGGCCCGAATAGCAATTGAACTGCGCGTGGGTCAGATGAATCCGCCTGCCTTCAGCGGCGTCGAGCGTTGCGAGCGTCGAAGCCACGTTGCCAGGCACACCTAAATTGCTCGCGTGAACATGCAACGGATGAGCCAACCCCAGTTCATCGACTGCCGCCGTCATCCGCCGGATGACATCGCGCGGCGTTACACCATAGACCGGATGCGGTTGGTCGACAGCCAGTTCGCGTTCGTTGAATTTAAAAGCGTTGATGCCGCCAGCGTTTACCACTTTCACCGCCAACGCCTGCGACGCACGCACCGACCAAGCTACCAAACACTCGAGGCTCTTGTCCTGGATGCCTTGACCGAGTGACTGCAACAACCAGTCTTCATTCCCGAGCACAACGTACGCACCGGTATCCAAGATGGGCGTATCAGCCAATTCCAAGTGCGTATGCCGAGCTTGACTGAGCAACATGGCTGGTTCAAAGCAAGCCGTATAACCCATCTGCGCATAGAGTTGTCCGTTGACTACCGTCGGCCAGATGCAACCCGCCGGGTCCAGGCCACTCGCCGCTTGAGTCGATTGCCGAGGCGACTGATCCGCCATCAACATCCGCGCCAAGTTGACTTTGCCGCCACCGATGTGCGTATGCAAATCAATGCCGCCCGCCATCACGATCGCGCCCGCCAAATCTTCCACACGATCTGCCGAGCAGTTCTCTTTTGGTGCAACAATTCGGTCATCTTCAACCCACACGCTGCTCAGTCCGCCTGCTTTACCAGCAGATTCGGTTTGCGTTGGATCAATGACTCGACAATTTGTGAATTCAGTTAACAACAGCGTTCTCCATCAACTGCGTCAGCAACTCAGCGGCCGTTGGCAGTTCGCTCGTCGAGGCAGCTTCCACGAACAGAACCGTTCCGCGATCGCCTCGAAACAGATGCCCAGAACAATCTCGCCCCACGGCCGCAACTTGTATTTCATGTTCCTGATTCACAGGAGCCGTTTGGATTGTTAAATCAGCCGGCAGACTCGGCAACGACCGGTCGCTGGCTAGACTGCTCACCACGATGATCGACGAAAACGCTGACGCCCATTGCTCGAGCGAGTAATCAGCGAAGCGAGGCGACCGATACCAGTGACTGCCACTCCATGTCGCCGTTGTAGGACATCCCGTAAGCCACAGAAGAGTCTCTTCCGCCGTCACCCGACCAACATTCAAATCCATTGGCAACAAAGCACACCTCGACTGTTCGCTTAGCGTTTTGGCCATGCTCAGAATTCGGTGAATGATCAACTCATCCGATTGAAAATGCAATTCATCCACATCCCACAACCAAACCGATTGTTTTGCAGCCAGCAATCGAGCAGACAATTGCCGAATCGTTGACTTCGCAATGGACGACTCAGACGCTTCGACTGCGTCGTTTGACGATTGCAGAATGTTCAATGCAAGTTGCGACAACCCTTCGAACCACTGATCCCGCGGCCAGTGGATAATTTCGTGCGGCGCGACCGCCAACTTGTTTTCACTAGCTTGGCCCGCTGAATCCCGATTGTCGGCTTGTTGTGAAATATGGATCCAGTACGGTTGAGTTTGCTGTGTTTGCGATTGAAAAAAACGTTCCGCCAGCAGAGGTGCTTCACTTCGGACGCCATTGCCCAGCGTCACCACCAATTCAGCCCGAGCCGAGATTTCGCTGAGCGTCGTACCCAGCCATCCGTCGCTGGCCATCACTTTTTTCGCCGCATGAGAACCCGTAGATTGCCCAACATGAATTGTCGCCCCCACTCGCTGAGCCAGCTGAACCGCCGCGCGTGTCGTCTGAACGTCGCACGCATCCAACCAAATCAGTGTCCCAGCATCGAGTTTGGTTTTACTGAATTTGTCCGAAAGGTTGAACCTTCTTGCCTCGCGGCTGCGCGCCGGCACGGCGGACAGCCAGCCATTACGCCGTTCGCAGCGACTTGTAATCGGCATCTCCAGGTTGCACATCAAACCGCACAAAGTGCATATAGTCGGTGCGGAATCAACGGTTGGTAGTGGATCGACTAGATTGCTAAGCATTGCGGGTCATATAATCTAACGCTCAGGACGAATTCGGCGGGTTGACCAAGATTCTACCCAACATTCCTCACTTCTGGAGTGAGTCTCACGATATTGCACGAACTCCGTCCTCCGCCTATACTTCGACTTCCGGTGGCCGGCCCATAACCCCAGCCACTAAACGGGCGGTTAGCTCAGTTGGTTAGAGCGCAACGTTGACATCGTTGAGGTCGCTGGTTCGAATCCAGTATCGCCCACTTCCTACGCCGCAAGGACTTACGACAAAATCGAAAGTCCTTTTTTCGGGGCCCGATGCCCGTGCGGTACGATTCTGCCTTTGCATTGGATTTGGATCGCTGGGTTTTGAGCGTGGGGAGCGTGTGACCAACGGATTGGATTAAGCCAAAAACCAAGGGTTGGGCTTCAGCCACCGATTGTGTTACTTCCCGCTCTTCCTACTTCGGATATTGCCCTACTTCCGAATTCGAAAGTTGCTCGATCGTGCTGTTTCTTCCTTTTTCTTTTACTTTTGAAGTAGGCGGCGATTTGGAATCATCAAGCGCAACAAAGTCGATTTCCGTATCCTACCTTTCGGTAGCGTAATCGGGCTTTCATTATTAACGTAATGGCCATTACGTTACAATTCATAAATTCATAAGTTGCGCATTTCCAGCACGTTGCGGCGCAAACATTGCTCGCTTGACTGAACGAAACGGGCTCGCTTTTTGACGCTTCTCGCTGATCGCCACCAGCCTAGCTTGCTAGGTGGAGCGATGACTCATAGGCTAAGCGAAAACGACGAGTAAAACCCGCCGCCATGCGTTTGGTTGCGAGCGAAGCACGCAACTAAACGCATGGCGGCGGGCAGTAGCGTTCATTACCTCGAACTTAGCCGCAAAAGTCGTAGTTCCAGCGAGTAAACTCGGTGGCGATCAGCGACGAGTGTCTTCGTACGCGTTCAACGGCGATTGTGTGTCGTAGATGTTGGAGGGCACCAACCTTTGGTACTATAGCGCTCAGCCACGGACGTTCTACTTCATGAGGGGCCGAACATTGGGAACAAAACTGATTCCAGTGACACTCACGACGGTTTTACTGCTTTCCTTCGCAGTTCTGAATGTTGATGGTCAACCATTGCAATTGGTTGTCTTTCCTCTGCAATCGCGCAACCCCAATTTTCCATCCTTCGGAGAGTTTCAGCTGGTAGAGCGACAGCTTAACACCGGCAACGGGATGGCGAACTGGCTGCACGGCTGGCCTTGCGCAGGACTCCTTCGAAGCGGCAACTACCCGGTAGGTCGCAAGGGTGAAGCGACAAAAACTAGTTTTACAGGTCCCTTCGGGGTGTATTCCCGCTGGCCCTTCGACGATGCCCCGTGGGATCATTTAAGCGTATC